>NZ_JBBMET010000009.1:0-165464 GCF_040096425.1 Lachnospira sp. CLA-JM-H23 | reverse complement strand
AATTCTATATTGAGAATGGAAAAGTAGATTTCTCAAAAAATGGCTCATATGTATACAATGGTGTAAGATATAATATTGTAAATGGACGGGCATACAGAGTATAATAATATATATATTTAAGTTCTGTATTTTTATAATATGTAAATATTAAGTCAGAGTGGATTAAATTATGCCAATATGACAATGAAACAACAGTTCTTCAAATTAATTGAGATGTGGATTTGCATTTGATATTTATAAAAATAAATTGCTCAAATAATATAATCTAAAGATATAAGGCGAAATTTATCGGGTATTATATATGTTTATAATGCCCGATAAATTTTTAATATTTTTTAGCAGAATAATATTCAATTCAAATCAAGTGAATCTAATAGGCATATGTTTATTGGAACTGTAATAAGAGTTTTTTGTATATTATATTTTAATTTGTACATTTGATAGGATGTAAAACATAAGAGTTATTATTTACGATTGAATAAAAAATATGCTATTATAACATAAAATGTATAAAGCTGTGCATATAATGGAGATTAATTTAGGTATGCTAAGAAAATTAAGAATTAAGAATTTTAAAAGATGGAAAGATGCGGGGATGATAGAGTTTGTATCAGTTACGGTATTATAAAGGTATTCTTCAATGTAATAAGTTAGGAAATAACTGATAAATAAATGTCAATTGGGTTATTTAATTATAAGGAGATAATTATATGTACGATTATTTAGTAGTAGGTTCAGGTTTATATGGGGCTATTTTTGCACACGAGGCAAAGAAGGCAGGAAAGTCAGTGCTTGTAGTAGATAAAAGACCTAATATAGCAGGTAATATCTATACAGAGAAGCAGGAAGGCATTAATGTACATAAGTATGGTGCACATATATTCCATACTAATAATAAGAAAGTATGGGAGTATATCACACAGTTTGCTGAATTTAACAGATTTACTAACAGCCCTGTAGCTAATTATAAGGGTGAATTATATTCAATGCCTTTTAATATGTATACATTTAATAAAATGTGGGGCGTTGTTACTCCAGAGGAAGCTGCTGCAAAGATTGAAGAGCAGAAGAAAGAGATAACAGGCGAGCCTAAGAATCTTGAAGAACAGGCTATATCACTTGTTGGCCGTGATATATATGAAAAGCTTGTAAAGGGTTATACAGAGAAGCAGTGGGGAAGGGACTGCAAGGATTTACCAGCGTTTATTATTAAAAGACTTCCGGTAAGACTTACATTTGATAACAATTATTTTAATGCTTTATATCAGGGAATTCCAATGGGTGGATATACAAAGATGGTTGAGAATATACTTGATGGCATTGAAGTAAGATTAAATACAGATTATCTTGAGCATAAGGAAGAACTTGATGCACTTGCAGATAAGGTTGTATACACAGGTCCTATTGATGCTTATTTTGATTATAAGCTTGGAACACTTGAGTACCGTTCAGTAAGATTTGAGAATGAGACACTTGATAAGCCTAACTTCCAGGGAAATGCAGCTGTTAATTATACAGACAGGCAGACACCTTGGACACGTATTATTGAGCATAAGTGGTTTGAATTCGGCAAGGATGAAGCTGGCAATGACCTTCCAAAGACAATAATCAGCCGGGAATATTCATCAGAATGGAAGCCAGGTGATGAACCTTATTATCCAGTAAATGATGAGAAGAACGGAAAGTTATACGAGGAATATAAGAAGCTTGCTGATGCAGAGAATAAGGTTATATTCGGTGGAAGACTTGGCGAATATAAGTACTATGATATGGATGTTACAATTGCCTCTGTACTTAATAAATGTGAGAGTGTTTTTGGATAAAAGTTGTTTGAATATATAAAACATATGTTATAATAAATAATATATTATATTTTTGAGAGGATATATTTAATGAAACTTAACATTAGTAATTTTGCTAAAATAGATAATGCGGATATTATTATAGATGGAATAACTGTTATTGCAGGAGAGAATAATACAGGAAAAAGTACAATAGGTAAAATATTATTTTCAATTTTCAATTCATTGTATGATATTAACGAGCAAATTCAAGGACAAAGAATATCGGAAATAAACGCCAATAATAGAAAAATAATTCAAAATCATATCAATGTACAAATGGATTTTAAAACATATAGACAGTATACATTATACGTTGAAAGGTATGTTAACAATATAATTTTTAATAATGAAACATTTAATAAAGATGAAATAGCAGCTGAATTAAATGAACAGTTTAAAGAAAAGAATAATAGCATTTTTGACGATTATGATATAATGTTAGAAGAAATTGCTGATAATATAATTCGTGTTATGAATATATCTAATGACGTAATAAGAAAAGAAATAATATCACGTTATTTCAATAGTGTTTTTAATAGACAGATTAATTCATTATCTTCAGATAGAGATATTAATTTAGCAGATATTGATTTGCAGATAAAGGATAAGCATAATAAATTATCATTTTCTAATAATGAATGTAATGATTTTTTAGGAGAAATAAATATACTGCATAAGGCGGTATATATAGATAACCCGTTTATAATTGATGAATTGTCGAAATATCAGGATCTTAATATTATTAATGAAACATTAAAGGCACTTTTGCTTAATAAAAAGAACGATATATTCGATGGAGTTATAGGTGCAGTTATGGCAAAAGAAAAGATAAATGATATAATGATACTTTTGCGTAAGGTTGTTGACGGCGATATTACAAACGATCAAATGACCGGTGAATTTTATTTGCAGCTTAATGGATATAATGAACCAGTTGCGTTGTCGAATTTGTCGACAGGAATGAAATCATTTGTTATTTTAAAAATGTTGCTGGAAAAAGGAAGTTTGAGTGAGAAAGATGTGGTTATATTAGATGAACCAGAAATTCATCTTCATCCGCAATGGCAGATAGCATATGCCGAGTTATTAGTTTTACTTCAAAAGCAATTTGATTTGTCAGTGGTAGTTACAACACATAGTCCATATTTTGTTGATGCAATTAATTTATTTTCTTGTAAATATGCTACAGATAGTAGTGTTAATTATTATATATCTTCAGTTGATAATAATAGAGTGAATATGAAGAATGTGACAGATAATATCGAAGAGATATACAAAAAGATGGTTTCACCAATAGAGGCTCTAGATACATTAAGATATGAGCTGAATAATGGTTAAGGAAGAAAGTTTATGACAGATAAAGTGATAAAAGAGTTGCCAGATATTTTTATTGATAATATATGTACAATGAAAAAAGCTTCGACAGATTCTACGAACAAAGAAACTATGACAGAAAGTCTTATTAAAGTTATTAATTTTGATAAAATTCCTAATATTTATGCAAAAGGGAGAGGTTGGAAAGCAGTACCAAAGTCTAACGATGCGTTATATAAGGATATAAATGGCAAATGGTATTTCATTGAGTTTAAGAATGGCAGTTTTAAACAGAATGATATGTATAGAAAAATATATGATAGTTTAATTATGCTTATTGATATGAAAATAATAAACACATTTGAAGATATAAGAAATAATTTTTGTTATATATTTGTATACAATGATGAAAAGAATAATAAAGCACAAAAGACAGAGAGTTTAGGAAAGATTTATGCTAGTATTCAAAAAAATGCACAGCAGGAAGCGAAAATTATGGGGATTGGTAACTTAGAGGGGTATCTTTTTAAAGAAACTCATACATACTCGAAGGAACAATTTGAAAATAAGTTCATTCATCTGATGGAAAATCAAGAAACATGTAGTTAATTTTCATCAAGCAATTAGGTGATAAGTAATAATTAACATTAGACAAATTTGAATAGATTATTAAAAAGTTGTATAATTAAAAAGAATAACATTATATACTGTATGAGGAGAATTACAATGAATAAGCAGGAAGCAATTAATGCGTTAAAAGAACACAATCAGGAGCATGTAATTAAAAGACTTGAGGCTCTTGATGAAGTTTCAGCTAAGAAGCTTATTGCACAGGTTGCAAGCATAGACTGGAGTGTTGTTGAAAGCATTAATCACAAGGCAGAGGACAATTCATCTGATAGAAAAGTAGAGCCTTTGGAAGCTGTTGAGATAAAGGATATTAAAGCTAATAAGGATAAATATACTGCTAAAGGTATAGAGGCTATCAAGGCTGGCAAGGTTGCCGCAGTATTACTTGCAGGTGGACAGGGTACAAGACTTGGACTTGATAAGCCAAAGGGAACCCTTAATGTAGGTATTAATAAGGATTTATTCCTTTTCGAGCAGTTGATTAATAACTTATTAGATGTAGTTAACCAGTCAGGTGCATATGTGCCACTTTATATTATGACAAGTGATAAGAACAATAATGATACAGTAGCATTTTTTGAAGAACACAACTTCTTTGGATATGATAAAGACTATGTTAAGTTCTTTATTCAGAGTATGGCACCATCTGTTGATTATAATGGTAAGCTTTATATGGAAAGCACTGACAGTCTTGCAATGTCACCTAATGGCAATGGCGGCTGGTTTACATCACTTATTGATGCAGGACTTGATAAGGATATGGAAAGCAAGGGCATTGAATTGGTAAATGTATTTGCAGTAGATAATATTTTACAGAGAATTGCAGACCCATCATTTGTAGGTGCAACAATACTTTCAGGTGCAGATTGTGGTTCAAAGGTTGTTAGAAAATGTGCACCAGACGAGAAGGTAGGTGTAATGTGTAAGGTAAACGGACACCCTTCAATTATTGAGTATTATGAGATGTCAGAAGAACTTGCCAATATGAGAAGAGAAGATGGTGAGCTTACATATGGATTTGGAGTTATTCTTAATTATTTATTCAGCTTTAACAAGCTTGTTGAGATAGCGAACAGAAAGCTTCCATTACATATAGTAGAGAAGAAGATACCTTATATAGATGAGAATGATAACCTTGTTAAGCCAGAAACACCTAATGGCTATAAGTTTGAAAAGCTTGTTCTTGATATGGTTGAGATGATGGATAATTGTGTTCCATATGAAGTTGAGCGTAATTATGAATTCGCACCTATTAAGAATAAGACAGGTAAGGATTCACTTGAAAGCGCAAGAGAATTACTAAAGGTTAATGGAATAGAATTTTAAAAGGTTTCTATCTGTACATATAATAAATGAGGCTTCCGTATAATAGGGAGGTCTCATTTATTAATATTAACCTATACCCAGCTGACATTATTCTAATATAAGGGGAGATATATATGATATGTAGTAATTGCGGAGCTGATATAAGCAGTAAGGATATTAAGTGTCCGTATTGTGGTGCTATGCAGTATGAAGCCGCAGAGAAGAAATATATGAATGACTTATATAAGATTAACAGTGATATGGATAATCTTGATAAGAATGTGAGAAGATATGTATGGCATAGTATAGCCAAAAGTATTGGATATGTATTAATAGGAACGGCTATTGCACTTATGCTTGGAATATTAATAGGACGTAATGATTATATGCGCTACAATAATTCCAAGAAAGAGCGTGAAGACATACATAAAGCTATGGAGTGGTATGATGAGAATTCAGCCAGGCTGGATGAGTTGTATACTCTTCACAGATATTCAGAAGCCAAAGATATAATCAGCAATTATGAGGGTAATTCAAGCCTGTTAAGAAACTGGGAACATTATAATTTTATAGAGATATATGATTGGTATTATGATTCGTTTTCAGATATATATATAAGGGTAACACAGCAGGATAAAGATACAATAAAGGAATATGAGTTTAAAAGAGGTTACAGGTATGCACTTGACCTTGTATATATGAAAGAATGTAAAGGGGCATATTCTAACAGAAGTTATATGACGTGTTCTAAGGATGACAGACAGATAATAGATATGTGGGTAGATAATGCCAGAGATTACCTTATTAATTATGTCGGTATGTCAGAAGATGACATTAAACAGCAGTTAGATGACATATATGTTGATGGTTACTATGACTATACACTTGGACAGAAATATGAAGACAAATATTATGAGGATTGGAGTACAAGATGAAATGTAATAATTGCGGAGCACCACTTCAGTTAGACCAGAAGTTCTGTCCTAATTGCGGATCTCCTAATGAACAGGGGTTAAAGCACGCCAATGATATGGAGAACTATAATAAAAAGTTCAACAGGACAAGAAGCAAGGTAATAAGTAACAGCAAGTGGTTTGTAAAGAATATAACACCGATTGCGGTAGTGATGTTATCGGCAATAGTTCTTGCGGCAGCTCTTATTGCGAATAACTCAATGTTTGGCTATCGTGTTACTGAAAGAGATAATAAGAGATATAATAAAACCCACAATGATGAGATACAGGTACAGCTTAAAGAATTATTGGATAATGAAGATTATGGAACACTTTATGAATTGTATAATTCAGCAGACCGCCTGATTATGACTGATGATAATAAATATGGCTGGAGCAGCTTTTACACGGTTGTATATGACTATCTTGAAATAAGAAAGGCAATATGCGGTGTGAAAGAGGCAGATGATTCTTCTTCATCTTATTCGTGGGACGATAATCTTAACAGGGCAGCAAGAGCAGTTGTAGATTTAGAGGACACTATGAACAGGGTGGTATCTTATGATACAGGTAAAAGCAAGGAGAGTATTTCTTATATAGAAAATGTATATAACAAGGCACATTTGTTTATTAAAGCCTATTGTGATTTTACAGATGAAGACATTGCTGGATTGCCGGATATGAATCAGACAGAGGTGATTACACTTCTTACAAGGAGGTTGTACGGATAATGGCAAAGAAGAAATTTAATCCATTTGTGCTGTTGTATGTTATTTCAGGAATATTGCTTATAATATCAATAGCTCCAATAGCCGATACGGCACGTGATATATACAGTACCAAGGGAAGGTATTCTGGTTATGAAGAAGAGAGTCTGTTTAATGATTTTATGGAAAAAGATTATTCAGGACTTGTCAAAAAAATTAATTATAATAAAGGTATAGGTAAAAGCATATCAGATGATGAACAGGATTATTATACATTTGCTGAATGTTATGACTTTGCTGTTGATTATTATATGTATATAAAGCTTGGAGATACTGCTAAGGCAGATAGGCTTAAAGAACAGTATGAGGTTAAGGCACAGACACTTAACAGAAAAATATTTAAAGAAGCACTTGAAACAGTTAAGAATACATATATGGCTGTTTCTTGACATTGGATAGGGGCTTGGTTATTATATAATATATTAAAATCAGGAGGTACATATGGTTGTTTTATTAGCAGGTGGAGCTGGATATATAGGTTCACATACAGCAGTTGAATTACTTAATGCAGGACATGATGTTGTTATAGTTGATGATTACAGTAACAGTTGTCCTGAATCTATAAAGAGAGTGGAAGAGATAACTGGAAAGAGTATTGTATCTTATGAGGCTGATGTTAAAGACAAAGAAGCTATGACTAAGATATTTGCTGATAATAAGATTGATTGTGTAATACATTTTGCTGGACTTAAGGCAGTTGGTGAGTCAACAAGACTTCCATCCAAGTATTACCGTAACAATATTGATACAACACTTACACTTCTTGAGTGTATGAAAGAAGCAGGAGTTAAGAAGATTGTATTCTCATCTTCAGCGACAGTATATGGAGAACAGAAGCCTCCATATGTTGAAACTATGCCAAGAGGTGCATGCTCTAATCCATATGGATGGACTAAGGCTATGATGGAGCAGATTCTTACAGATTGTGCTAATGCAGATTCAGAGCTTACAGTTATACTTCTTCGTTATTTCAATCCAATTGGAGCACATCCATCAGGTAAGATTGGAGAAGACCCACAGGGAATTCCTAATAATCTTATGCCTTATGTATCACAGGTTGCGGCAGGAAGAAGAGAGCAGCTTACAATATTTGGCGGAGATTACGATACACCAGATGGTACTTGTAGAAGAGATTATATACACGTTGTGGACCTTGCCTGCGGACATCTTAAGGCTGTTGAATATGCACAGTCACATAAGGGTGTTGAGATATTTAACTTAGGAACGGGAACTCCTTACAGTGTACTTGAGATAGTTAATGCGTTTGAAAGTTCAACAGGTGTTAAGATTAATTATGTGATTGGTGACAGAAGACCGGGAGATTTACCTGATTCGTGGGCTGATGCCTCTAAAGCGGCTAAGGTTCTAGGCTGGGAAGCTAAGAAGACACTTGAAGATATGTGTAAAGACAGTTGGAACTGGCAGAGCCATAATCCTAACGGATACAGACAGTAGAATATATAGCGGCGTAATATAGTGTTAATATTAATATTGCTATTACAATATCGCGATAGTTATATAATTATTGGATATTGGAGAGTGTTAATATATACTATAGTGCCGGAGTTGATAGAGCATACATATTATAAAGTATAGTATGCTCTATTTTACTATAAAGGCAGGTGAGTGTATGAACTCGATTAATATTTATAATCTCACAAGAGTTAGTGATAATGAGGATTTTGCTGAGTATGAATATATTTTGTCGGGGAGAAAAGATTTTCAGAGGACAAGGATAAGAGAGAAAGAGTCACTTATTATTCTTGTAAGGGAATTGATTAAAGCTGGTGCAGGGTTAGAGGATCTGGATAACTATTTCTATTCATATACGATTGCACATATAAGCAAGGAATTTGATTTATTAAGGATTTCATCTAACAGAAAATGTATTCTTAATATAGAGCTTAAAAGTGAAGATGTAGGAGAGAACAGAATAAAGCAGCAGCTTGTAAGAAACAGATATTACTTAAGTCCAGTAACTACTAATATATATTCGTATACATTTATTCTAGATACCAATACATTATACAGATTAGAACTATGTAATGATACATATACACTTGTCATGGCTGATTTTACAGAGCTTGTGACTGATATAAGAATGATAAAGAAGTGTATGAAATACAATATTGAAAGTCTGTTCAAAGCTAAAGACTATCTTATATCGCCAGTTAATTCACCAGAAAGGTTTGCAAGACACCAGTATTTTCTTACGAACCAGCAGGAGGCTATGAGCAGGAAGTTTCTTAACAGCCTTATTAGTAATAGTGAAGTCAGATATTATTCAATAAAGGGTGAAGCTGGAACAGGAAAGACACTTCTTCTGTATGATACAGTGCGCAAGCTTCCCAAAGAACTATCAAAATGTATAATACATTTTGGCAGAAGGACACCTAATATAGATATATTGCAGAATACCATTAGTAACACTACAATAATAACCTCTAAAGAATTTGTCAACGAAGATAATATCAAAGATTATGATTATGTGCTTGTAGATGAAACACAGCGAATGCACGATGACCAGTTTGAGTGGCTTAAGGAATGTAATGCCGGCAGGATTATTATGTTCTATGACTGTGACCAGGTATTATCAAGGCACGAACAGTTAAGGGCAATGGACAAAAGGATAGAAGAATTATCAGAAGAGAAATATTTTCTTTCAGATAAGATAAGAACCAATCCAGAACTTGCGGAATTTGTGCGTAATTTATTCGATCTTACCAAGCACGGCAGGGGCTATGAGTATGATTGTGTAACAATTGCCTATGCCAACAGTATTAATGAATTTAAAAAACTTAAAGCATATTACAGGGCAAAGCAGTACATTTACATAGATTATGAGAAGTCATATAAAGATATGAATGAAAGATATAAGACAAGGCAGTTCAATGCCTACCGTTATATAGGAAAAGAATTCGATAAGGTGCTTACAGTTATAGATGGCAAATTCCGTTATAACGAGTACGGGGAATTAGTTGCTGATGTAGAAGACAATAATGATGATATATTAGAAAAGCTTCTGTATCAGGGGGTTACAAGAGCAAGAGATAAGCTGTGTATAATTGTACTTGATAATAAAGAAGTATTTGAGAAGCTGCTTGAGATGAAGAGTGGAATTAACAGAGAATATATAGACTGATTAACAGGCACGAAGCCTTCCTTTTAGAATAACATATATTAAGGATATATCTTGCTTAAAGATGTATTCTTACACAAGGTATATCCTTTATATGTATATAAAGGAGGTGGTATGTCTTATGATAAAAAGTCCGAAATTTACACATAGCAAGAAGGACAATAATAAAGCACAGGGCAGAAGTACACATTTAACAGCTATTGTTGTATCGCTTGTTCTTAGTATAATAATGATTACCATAAGCGTGTTTAATGTAAGTGCAGTTGTGATAGATGTAAGCAGTCACGATGGTCTGATAGACTGGAACAGGATAGAGGAGCATGTAGAAGGTGTCATAATAAGAATTGGTTATGGTAATGATATTGAAGGACAAGATGATAAGCAGGCAATCCGTAATATGAATGAATGTGAGCGGCTTGGAATACCTTATGGTGTATATATATACAGTTATGCACTTACAAGTGATGAAGTGACATCTGAGATTAATCATACACTAAGAATGTTGCAGGGGCGAAGTCCTGTCCGTGGCGTATGGTTTGATATGGAAGATGCAGACGGATACAAGGAGAGTAATGGACTTGATGTATACAAAGATGGTGAGCTTTTAACGGATTTTTGTATACAATTTATTGAAGCTATGGATAAAGAAGGCTATAAGACAGGCGTATATGCTAACTATAATTATTATAAAAATGTACTGAATTTGGAGCGGCTTGCGAATACCAGAGGTTTTAATATGTGGCTTGCACACTGGGGTATAGAAGAACCTGGTATGGATTGTATGATGTGGCAGTTTGGAGCATACTTAATAGATGGGCACGAATTTGATGGCAATATATTTTATGCAGATTACAGCTCACCATTTAAAGATAGACCAGATACAGACGATAACGGAGAGAATATAGAACGTATAGATAAAGCTGCTGGAAGTTCTGCAATTGAAGCAGTAAATGTTGATACCAATGTAAATGTAATCTACAGGGCACAGATTAGAGGCAGTTACTGGCTTCCTGAGGTAGTTAATGATGAAGATTATGCAGGAATACAGGGGACTGGAATAACTGGAATAACCTTATTAACTGATAAAGGTTATGCTGTATACAGAGTATATGCCGGTGGCAGGTGGCTTTCATATGTTGACAGCAGAAATTCAGATATTAATGATTATTATAATGGTTATGCAGGAAATGGAGCTGAGATTGAGGCGGTTGAAGTGTATTATTATACACCGGCATCATTGCTTATAAATGAAGCGACACCATATGCAACATTAAAAGACGGAAGATATCATTATGCGTATTACAGGGTAAGCAGAAAGAATATGGATTATTATTCTTATCAGACAGACAATGAAACAGACAATGGACAGGACGGTTATGCAGGCATTATAGGCAGGAAGATAGACCGGTTCCAGATAATTATAAAATAAATATTTATGGATACAGAATATTTGGCATAATATTTACAATATTGGCAATATTATAAGATGATAAGTCAGTACATTCTTTATAAGAAGTGTTCTGGGGTGTGCTGACATAGTATTGTATAGGCCAGGATTTTTATGAAAGGTCAGGAATATTGTAAAGGAGTCAGCACATATATGAGTGAAGATAGTGATAATAAAGATGGACAGGTTGTGCTTGAGGATAAAAATGGAAAGAAGATTAAGCTAATTACAATAATAGGTGAAATAGAGGGACACGATAATCTTCCAGCTGCAAGCAAGACAACCAAGTATGAACATCTGCTTCCACAGCTTGCTGCGGTAGAAAATGATGATACAATAGGTGGAGTATTATTTTTAATGAATACGGTCGGAGGAGATGTAAGTGCAGGG
This sequence comes from Lachnospira sp. CLA-JM-H23, assembly GCF_040096425.1. Lineage (NCBI taxonomy): Bacteria > Bacillati > Bacillota > Clostridia > Lachnospirales > Lachnospiraceae > Lachnospira > Lachnospira sp. CLA-JM-H23. Next base: position 153,675 of record NZ_JBBMET010000009.1, on the reverse strand, counting down.
CTTGCATTGTCCGAAATGATTGCGTCAATGCACAAGCCAACGGTATCTCTTGTTATAGGAGATTCCCACAGTATAGGTGTTCCTCTTGCTGTAAGCACAGATTATTCATTTATTGTTCCAACAGCTACAATGATAGTACATCCGGTGAGAATGAATGGAAATATAATAGGTGCAAGACAGACTTATGATTATTTTGAACGCATACAGAAAAGGATTGTCTCATTTATTGCAAGAAAAAGCGACACAAAAGAAAAAGAAGTAGAGAATATGATGATGAATACAGAAATGCTTACAAAGGATCTGGGAACAATTCTTGTAGGAGAAGATGCAGTGAAAGCCGGGCTTATTAATGAAGTAGGCGGAATAAGCCACGCATTCAATAAGATAAAAGAGCTTATGAACAAAGAAGAGTAAATAAAAGGCAATCAACATATGCGGAACAATAATAGAAGACAATGAACATATACAGAAGAATAAATAGAAGAACAATAAAGATATGCAGAATAGTAAACATATGCAGAAATGAGGATTATGATGACACAAAGCACACAGCCAGATAACAAATGTAATATATGCCCAAGGCGTTGTAATATTGACAGAACACATAATAAAGGTTATTGTCTTATGAATGATAAAATTATGGCGGCAAGGGCTGCACTTCATATGTGGGAAGAACCCTGCATATCAGGAGAGCGTGGAAGTGGTGCTATATTCTTTTCGGGCTGTACATTAAGATGTGTATTCTGTCAGAATCACGATATAGCTTCTGCAAAGGTTGGAAAGGAATTATCTGTAGATGAGCTGAGCGATGTTATGCTTCGTCTGCAGGATAATAAGGCTGATAATATTAATCTTGTAACGCCAACACATTTTACAATTCCAATAATAAAGGCAATAGAAAAGGCAAGAAATAAAGGACTTAGAATACCGGTTGTATACAATACAAGTGCATATGAAAATGTTGAAACATTAAGAATGTTAGACGGCATAGTGGATGTATATCTGCCGGATTTTAAATATATGGACAGCAGGCTTTCACAGCAGTATTCATATGCTGCTGATTATACAGAAACTGCGAAGAAAGCATTAGAAGAAATGATAAGACAGACAGGTAAGCCGGTATTCTTTACAGCAGAAGATGAACTCGTAAAAGAGGGGTATGTTGAAGAGCAGATTATGAAGAGAGGTGTCATAGTAAGACATCTTCTTCTGCCTGCGTGTGTGAAAGACTCTAAGGCTGTAATCAAGTACCTGTATGATACATATAAAGATGACATATACATAAGCATTATGAACCAGTACACACCGATAAACAGAATTAAGGAATACGATAATCTTAACAGGAGGGTCACTAAGAAAGAATATGATGAGGTTGTAGATTATGCCATTGAATTAGGTGTTGTCAACGGCTTTATACAAGAGGGCGGTACAGCAGATGAAAGCTTTATTCCAGAATTTGATTATACTGGATTATTATGATAAAGTATAAGACAGTTGAAATGGAGGCATATTATGCGATGTGAGAGTGGTAACCCTTGTATTATGGGGTGTAACAGGATAGAAAATGGATATAATTTTGCTTATGATTGTAGTACGGATACGGATATAAAACTATGCTTCTTTGATAGGGATACTCTTGAATTAAAAGAGGAAATTCCGTTAAAAAAAAGAATGGGGACAGTACATTCTGTATGTGTGTGTGATGATAATATAGAGAGAATGCTGTATTGTTACAAGGCTGATGATGAATATATTGTTGATCCTTATGCCAAGGCGGTTACAGGCTGTGAAGTATTTGGAGTTGAGCAAGAAAATACATTACATTTAAGTCCGGTAAAGCTTGAAAGCTTTAATTGGGAAGGTGATGTGCCACTGCATCTGCCATATAATGACTGTGTTTTTTATAAGCTTAATGTGCGTGGATTTACAAAAAGCAGGTCATCAAAGGTAAAGGCAAAGGGGACATTCAGGGGGATTGTAGAGAAAATACCATATCTTAAAGAACTTGGTATTACTACGCTTGAATTTATGCCGGCATACGAATTTGATGAGGCATACAGATTTCCTCAATTCATAGACAGCAGTGAATATTTAAGATATGGTGTGATAAAAGGAAGCATTTATAATAATACTGTTACTAAAAAGGCAGAAAAGCTTAACTGCTGGGGCTATACCAAGGCATTTTATTATGCACCTAAGGCATCTTACAGTATACCAGCAGAGGATAATATTAGTGAAAAGGCAGGTAAATATAATGATTACACGACAGAATTCAAGAATATGGTAAAATGCCTGCATAATAACGGAATTGAAGTTGTGATGGAATTCTTCTTTGACGGTGTTAAAACGGCATATATTCTTGACTGCGTGAGGTACTGGGTAAGGGAATACCATATAGACGGAGTGCACCTGTACTGTGATGAACATTCCCTAAATGTGCTGGCAGCAGATCCACAGCTTGCAGATACAAAGATAATTACTGTCGGCTGGAATTCAGACAGGGGTACATATAAGCATATGGCAAGCTGTAATAATGATGCACAGAATACGATAAGGCGTTATTTAAAAGGTGATGAGGATATGTTAAGGCCATTTATTAATATGGCAGGTGCTAATCCATATAATGCTGCGGTTATCAATTATGTGGCAAGTAATAATGGCTTTACACTGTATGATCTGGTGAGCTACGACCGCAAGCATAACGAGCTTAATGGCGAGAATAATAGAGATGGTGAGAATTATAATTTCAGCTGGAATTGCGGCGAAGAAGGCAGTACGAGAAAGCTTAAGGTAAGACAGTTAAGAATTAAGCAGATTAAAAATGCTCTTGTTATGGTTATATTATCGCAGGGTACGCCGCTTATTCTTGCGGGAGATGAATTTATGAACACCCAGCAGGGAAATAATAACCCTTATTGCATAGATAGTGAGCTTTCGTGGGTGAACTGGAGAACAAGCAATGATTCAATGCAGATATTGGAATGGACTAAGAAGCTTATTGGCTTAAGAAAGAAATATGGTATTCTTCACAGCAGGGAAAATCTTTCATTAAGTGACTCCAAATCATTAGGCTATCCGGATATGTCATATCACGGAAGCAATGCGTGGTATGCTGATATGGAGAATTATTGCAGGCAGATAGGAATTATGTATTGCAATTCCTACGCAGATGATAAGTCAAGAAGCCTTATATACATAGCCTATAATATGCATTGGGAAAAGCACAATCTTGCCCTGCCAAAGGTTGAGGGAAGCAGCTTTAAGATAATAGCAGCCACGAATGATGTGCAGGATAAAGCATTTATTGATAAAGAAGCAAGAAGCGTCTGTGTACCGGAAAGAAGCATAGCAATCCTTGTGGCAGAATATCAAGAAAAGAAAAAAGCCAGAATTATTAAGAAAAGATACTAAAAGTTATAATATCCGGAAAGGAAAAAGTTAAAATGGATTACACAAAGCTTAATGAATTAAAGAGCCAGTATGGAGATTATGAGGAAGTATTTAATTCAGGAGATTATGATAAAGCGGCAGATATACTTATGAAGGTGTTAGATGTCATAGAGCTTGAATACGAAGATAAAAGAAAAGCTGGTATGCTGGATAATGATCTTAATGTAAGAAAGTCAGAAGGTACGGATACAATATGGCTGTGTACTAATCATATTATGGAATATTATATATATGCGTGCTATTTTGAGCCACAGCAAAAAATACTTATGCCAGAGCTTCCAATTGCAGAATATTACAGGACTTATGCTGATTTATGCGTGAAGCTTCAAAAGTACAAGAGGGCAGAAGACGCCTACAAGAAAGCACTGTGCTGGAATCCGGTGGATTTGGATTCATATCTTGGGCTTGCAGAATGTTACAAATACCTTAATATGATGTCAAGATACCTTGATGTCACTAAGCAGGCATATAGATTTTGCTGTACAAGGGCAACTATGGCAAGGTATTACAGAAATATGGGCTTTTATTATCTTTCATCATACAACACAGATATGGCAAAGGCGTGCTACACATACAGTAATATCTATTACCACACAGATAATGCAGATTCAGAGCTTAATTATATAGAAAATGCACTTAAGGAAGCCAAAGATAAGGGCGTAACTAAGGATGATAAAGAATATGATATCCGCACAATGCAGGCAATGTTTGATAAAGAAAATGTTGAGCCGGGCCCGGACTCCAAGACGATCGGTATTGTATACAGGGTTGGAGAGTTAATGCTTCAGGATAAGGAATATGCACTTGCAAAGGATTGTTTTTCTATTGTATATGATATAACTAATGAACAACAGCTTGAAGGAGTACTTGCAGAGTTAGACAGATGTCTTGAAAATGCGTAATTTATGAATTAAGCTTATGAATTAAAATCGTTATGTGCACAAAGCAGGAACAGAAATGATGATTAAAATGGAGAAGAATATGGATTTAAAAAACAAGTATGACAGCATAATATTTGACCTTGACGGAACATTATGGAACTCATCAAAGCCTATATGTGAAGCGTGGAATATTATATTAGACAGACATAAAGAGATAGTAAGAGAGCCTATAACAATAGAAGAACTGGGACAGTGTATGGGACTTCCTATGTATGATATTGCGGCAAAGCTGTTTCCTGATGAGAAGGAAGAAGTAAGAAATGCACTTATGGACGAGCTGTGCGAATTTGAAAATGGATATCTTGAAAAGATGGGTGGAGTGTTATTTCCAGGGCTTGAGGCAACACTTAAAGAGCTTAAGACAAAATATCCATTGTATATAGTAAGCAACTGTCAGGACGGATATATTGAAGCATTTATAAAGGCACATAAGCTTGAAAAATATTTTAGTGATACAGAGTGCTGGGGCAGAACAAGAGCACCAAAGGCAGTAAGCAACAGAACACTTATAGAAAGAAATAATCTTAGCAATCCGGTATATGTCGGTGATACAGCAGGTGATGCCAGTGCGGCAAGGGAAGCTGAAATAGACTTTATATATGCCGAGTATGGTTTTGGTGAAGTTGAACCTTCTTTATATGTTGGAGTAATAGACAGCTTTAAAGAGCTTAAAGATATTCTTTTGTAATTATATTACCTGGAAAGTAATCTTGAGTGGCTAAAGACTATATTTAAAAAAATTCTGCTATAATTATTTTATGTATTAATATTAAGGTATTATATATTTTGTACGATATATTATTCGTAAATAATAAGCCGTAAGCTTATACGGCTGACCAATGAAATATATAATAACACGGATGTTAAATATACGCTACGGATGGCACTTTTTATAAGTGCCATCTTTTTTTGGAATGTCCAGGGAGGTAAGTATGAATACACAAGATAAACAGATTAACTCAGCAGTAAATAGCTGCCGTATGGCATTGTACAACAATAATAAAGCCAAAAGCACTAATAAAACTACAAGGCTTATCAATAATCTTTTTAAAAAGTACAGAAAAGATGACACCGAAAATGAAAATGAGGATGAGAACACAAAGCTTGATACATTATCAATAGGTTTGCAGTTAAAGGAAGCGGTTGATTCTATATTTGACCCGACAACCGGAATGAGTGAAGAAGAAAAAAAGAAATTTGTACAGAAGCTGTACCGTAAGTTAGAGTCGGGTAAGAAGCTTAGTGCAGACGAAATGCAGTATTTAAGAAAGAACGACCCTGTGACTTATGCCAAGGCGGCAAAGGTTCAGGTATTAAGAGAGTCGTTAAAGAAACAACTTAAAAGTGCTACGTCAAAGGAAAAAGCGGCAGACATATATACACAGGCTATGTCAAGAATAAGTGAGGATGACCCAGCCAGGAAAGAAATTATGGCAGCATATGATGATGTATATAAGGAGTTCAGAAAGTCTGACGAGTATAAAGCACTTCCTAATACAGAGAAAGAGGCAAAGGAAAAGGCAGCTAATAATAAAAATAAAAATGCACAGGGCTGGGAAGAAAAAGAAGATGATGATACAGAAATGTCAGTTGGAGAAATTGATGTAGTTGAGAAATTGATGTAGTGGAAAAATTTGATGTAGTTGAGAAATTAATGTAGTGGAAAATTTAATTTTTGGGGTTGACGTATTGGTTAGTTAGTGCTATCATAACTTCAACATTTTAATACACTAAAGTCTGCGAACAAGATAGTACTTTATGAAGGAACATTACAGAGAGTCGGCGGTGATGGAAAGCTGGTATGGGAGTCATAAAGGAATGGGCTTGGGAGATGCATGGATTAACAGCGTAACAGCCTAGTAGTCTGTGACGTGTCCTCACGTTATAGAGGGAGGATATAATAGTATCCGATAATGAGATAAGTATATTTTAATAACATTATATGTATAACAGCTTATAGTTATATTATAATTATAACACTGTATATGATTGCCATATATGCTGTATATACATATAATAGTAATATGAATTATTCGGTTTCACTTAAAGGCTTGTAAAGCATTTGATGTGTATATAATATGCACAGCATAAGTGATATAATATATTATGATATGTAGTTGAATGTACTTGTGAATAAGGGTGGCACCACGAGATTTATCGTCCCTGACAGGAATGTCCTGTCGGGGACTTTTTTGTGTGATAGGAATATCTGTTTACATAATAAGTTATAAGAGATAAGAAAAAGTCTGATATCTGACAGGAAGATTAATAAGAAGTGAGGATTGGTGTATGAGAAGATTAAAAGCATACAAAAAGACAGTAAGTATTGTTAATGAATCAGCTATTGAGCTTTATAAGGGGCTTGGAAGAGAAAAGAAGGGCTTTCTTATGGAGAGTAATGATAAGGAAAATGGCAGATACACATTTATGGGAGTTGACCCACAGGAGATTATCCAGTCAGATAAGGACAGTCTTGTAATTACTAAATCAGATGGCAGCAGGGAAGTAAGGAAAGGTAATCCACTTATAAGATTAAAAGAATACTTCGATGAATTTGAAATAATAAAAGATGCAGAAGAACTTGAATTTATGGGAGGACTTGTTGGAAGTCTTGGATATGATTATATAAGATATACAGAGAATCTCCCAGATGATAATGAAGATGAGATAGGCATAGAAACAATACAGCTTATGTTAGCTTCAAAGTTCATAGCGATCGACCACGAGGCTGAAACGTTTACAGCAGTAGTTCTTGATGAAGATAGTAAAGAAGGCAGAGCAAGAGCATTAAAGGAAGCTGAGGAACTTATAAAGACAGCAAGAGAAGGCGTTGGTAAATATCATAACGAAGAGATTGATATGGAACTTGATGGCCAGATTGTGAAAAAATCGGACACGATAGATGAATACAGCCAGAAGGTTGAGAAGATTAAGAATTATATAAAAGAAGGACACATATTCCAGACAGTATTATCACAGAGATGGACAGTTAAGACAAAGCAGACAGGTTTTAATCTTTACGAGAAGTTAAGAAAGCTTAACCCATCACCATATCTTTATTATTATAACTTTGGAGATTTTGAAATAATTGGAAGCTCACCAGAGATGATAGTAAAGCAGACAGATTCTAAAGTATATACCTGTCCTATAGCCGGAACAAGAAGACGAGGAAAGACTAAGGAGGAAGATATAGCATTAGAAGAAGAGCTTCTTAGTGATGAGAAGGAAAGAGCAGAACATGTAATGCTTGTTGATCTTGCAAGAAATGACTGTGGTAAGATAAGTGAGTTAGGTTCAGTGAGAGTTTCAAAGTTTATGAATGTGCAGAGATACTCACACGTAATGCATATAGTATCGTTGGTAGAGGGAAGAAGAAATGGAGAATATCATCCTCTTGACCTTGTATCATCATTCCTTCCAGCAGGTACATTAAGCGGAGCACCTAAGATAAGGGCTATGGAGATTATAGATGAATTGGAAACTGTAAGACGAGGTCTTTATGGAGGAGCAACAGGTTACCTTGATTTTGGCGGTAATATGAATTTCTGTATTACAATAAGAACTATGATAAAGAAAGGTGACTATGTATATCTTCAGGCAGGAGCTGGAATTGTAGCAGACTCTAAGCCAGAGCTTGAATATATGGAGTGCTGTAATAAAGTTATGGCACTTGCCAAGACACTTGTTAAGGAGGAACAGTTATGATTCTTTTAATTGATAATTACGATTCATTTACATATAATCTTTATCAGTTTATAGGTATATTTAACAATGATATAAAGGTAGTAAGAAATGACAAGATAACAATAGAGGAGATTGAAGCGTTAGATCCAGAGTCAATAGTTATATCTCCCGGACCTAAGAGCCCTTTAGAGGCAGGCATAAGTGTTGAGGTGATAAAGCATTTTACAGGTAAGAAACCTATACTTGGCATATGCCTTGGACATCAGAGCATAGGTGTTGCATTTGGTGCAACAGTTTCATATGCCAGGCAGTTAATGCACGGCAAGCAGTCAGAGGTTATTCATAATGGAAGCAGTATATTTGAAGGAATTCCATCGCCTGTAAAGGTTGCAAGATATCATTCACTTGCGATTATAGAGGGTACACTTCCAGATGAGCTTGAGGTAATTGCAAGAACTGATGACGGAGAGATTATGGCAGTTAAGCATAGGAAATATCCGGTTGTCGGTTTACAGTTCCACCCTGAATCAATATATACTGAACACGGAAAAAGAATTATAGAGAATTTTGTTAATGGCAATATCTGACTGATAAATGTGTAGAAATGGAGATAATATGATTCTTGACGTTATTGTAGAAGATAAGAAGAAAAGACTTGTAGAACATAAAAATACTATAAGTGAAGAGGATATGAAGCAGGAAGCACTTAATTTAAAAAGACAGAGCATAAGTTTTTATGATGCCTTAAGAAAGCAGGGTTTATCAATAATAGGAGAGTTTAAAAAGGCTTCTCCAAGCCACGGAAAGATGGATAATAAGATAGACATGACTGAAAGAATAAGACAATATAGTGAGAGTGCAGATGCTATATCGTGTCTTACAGAGGAAGATCATTTTAATGGAAGCACAGAATATCTTAAGCAGATCAGAAGCCTGACTAATCTTCCGATTATAAGAAAAGATTTTATAATTGATGAATACCAGGTATATGAAGCTAAAGTTATAGGTGCAGATGCAATTCTTTTGATAGCTGCAATACTTGATGATAAGACATTCAAGAAGTTATATGATCTGGCATACAGTCTTGGACTTGATGTGCTGTGTGAAGTTCACGATGAGGAAGAAATGCAGCGTATGATAAATCTTGACGTTAAGATTATTGGAATTAATAATCGTAATTTAAAGACATTTGAAGTTAATCTTAATACAACTAAAAAGCTTTCAGATATGGTGACACCTAAGATGAGAGAAGAAGGAAAGATTCTTGTATCTGAGAGCGGGGTGGAAGGCAGTGAAGATGTTAAGCCGCTTGCTGACAGCAGGGCAGATGCGTTGCTTTGCGGAACAGTGCTTATGGAAGCACTTAATCCTAAAGAGCTTATAAGAGAATTTAAAGATACATACGATAAGGAGCTTTTAAAGGCAAAAAAATAGCTTCTCCTGTTGAAGTGAAGATATGCGGGCTTACAAGTGAAGCAGACGCGGGACTTCTCATAAAATATGGTGCTGATTATGGCGGTGTTGTTGTATTTTATCCAAAGAGCAAAAGAGATGTAACGATAAAAGAAGCTAAGATAATAGTTGATATATTGAAAAAATCAGACATAAAAGCTGTAGCTGTTACAGTGTCACCAACAGTGGAACAGTTGTATAAAATACAGGAAGCAGGTTTTGATTATATTCAAATTCACGGCACACTTGAAAAGGCTGTATATGAGGCAGACACAATTCCGATTATAAGGGCAGTTAATATAGCAGATAACAATAATGCAGATAAAACTGACGACATAATTAATACAGTTAAAGAACAGGTTGAGAAATGTCAGAAGCTTGATAAAGTTGCAGGAATACTGCTTGATGCAGGTGTTCCGGGTTCGGGTAAGACGTTTGACTGGAACAGTATTAAAGAGCTTGAGATAACAGAAAAGAAGTTATTTCTTGCAGGAGGCCTTAATAGTGGCAATGTTGCGGCGGCAGTTAAATGCGTACAGCCTGATGTTGTTGATATAAGCTCTGGTGTTGAATATGAAGATGTGCTTATTAAAGGCAAAGATGAAAGTAAAGTCAAGGCATTTATAAATGCTGTTAATAATTAACGGTGCAGATTTATGGTATAAAGCCAGAAAAGCTTATCAAAGCTTGCTGGGTGTAATATTTAATTAAAGGAAAAGAGGAATAATTATGCAGGATAACAGATATTATGGAGAGTTTGGCGGACAGTATGTGTCTGAATCATTAATGAATACACTTAATGAGTTAGAGAAGGCATTTGATGAGGCTATTAAAGATCCTCAGTTCATAAAAGAATATATGTACTATCTTAAAGAGTATGTAGGAAGAGAAACACCTTTATATTATGCAGAGAGAATAAGCGAGAAGTATGGTGCTAAGATATATCTTAAAAGAGAAGATTTAAACCATACAGGAGCACATAAGATTAACAATGTTATAGGTCAGATACTTCTTGCTAAGAGAATGGGAAAGACTAAGGTTATAGCTGAGACAGGTGCTGGACAGCACGGCGTTGCAACAGCTACAGGAGCAGCACTTTTTGGAATGGAATGTACAGTATATATGGGTGCTGAAGATATAGAAAGGCAGTCACTTAATGTATTCAGAATGGAAATGCTTGGTGCAAAGGTTCAGGCAGTAACGACAGGAAGTGCAACACTTAAGGATGCAACTAACGAAGCTATAAGAACGTGGGCTGAGAGAGCGGAGGATACATTTTATATAATCGGTTCAGCAGTAGGTCCTCATCCATATCCTAAAATGGTTAAAGAGTTCCAAAGAATAATATCAACAGAGGCAAGAAGACAGATATTAGAAAAGGAAGGACGACTTCCTGATGCAGTAGTTGCCTGTGTTGGTGGCGGTTCTAATTCAATAGGAATGTTTGCTGATTTTATAGATGATAAAGATGTAAAGCTTATCGGTGTTGAGGCAGGTGGACTTGGAATAGATACAGGAAAGCACGCTTCTGCTATGGCACTTGGAGAACCGGGCGTTCTTCATGGAATGAAGTCATATTTATTACAGGATGAGGCTGGTAATATCAAGCTTGCCCACAGTATATCAGCAGGTCTTGATTATCCGGGTGTAGGTCCGGAACATGCATATTTAAGAGACTCAGGAAGAGCAGAATATGTATCAATTACAGATGCTGAGTGTATGGATGCGTTAATGGAACTCTGCCGGATGGAAGGTATTATTCCAGCAATCGAGAGTGCCCATGCACTTGCTCACGTATTTAAAATGGCACAGGGAGAGTACAAGGGAAAGCTTATAGTAATGTGTCTTTCAGGACGTGGTGATAAGGACGTTCACACAGTAAAGAAATATCTTAATGGAGAGGAGACTAACAAATAATGAATAGAATAGAAGAAAAAATGACAGCCTTAAAGAATGAAGGAAGAAAGGCATTTATCACATATACAACAGCAGGGCTTCCAGATATGGAAACAACTAAGAAGATTATGTTCGCACAGCAGGAGGCAGGCATAGATGTTATGGAGCTTGGAATACCATTTTCTGACCCTGTAGCAGACGGACCGGTTATTCAGGCAGCATCTTATGAAGCAATACAGAAGGGTGCAACCTTAACAAAGATATTTACACTTATGAAAGAGGTAAGAAAAGAAGGACTTACTACACCTGTAGTGTTTATGATGTACTATAATACAGTTTACCATTACGGACTTGAAGAATTTGTCAAAATGTGTGCAGAGTGCGGAGTGGATGGTCTTATTATACCAGACCTTCCATATGAGGAGCAGAAAGAGATTAATGCAGTGCTTGCAGAAAATGAGGCTGCACCAATTCTTATACAGCTCGTATCACCGGTATCTAAGCAGCGTATACCTATGATTGTTAATAATGCAAGAGGCTTTGTATACTGTGTATCACAGATGGGTGTTACAGGTAATGGTGCTAATTTCCATAAGCAGATAAGAGAGTATCTTTTGGAAGTTAAGAAGAACAGCCCAGTTCCGGTTATGATGGGATTTGGAATAAGAACAGCCGGGGACGTAGAGCCGCTTGAGGATATTATTGATGGTGCAATTGTTGGTTCACATTTTATAACTCTTATGAAAGAGAATAATTATGATGAAAATGTTATCAAAGAATATATAAGCTCTTTCAAGAAGGAGATGAATGAGTAAATATGGTTGTTAGTCTTGTAAGAACAGCGATACAGACAAAATGCAGATATGATAATGCCAGAATGACAGGAAATTATGAATGTGCGTATGCACTTGGTATTTTAACAAGTCAGGAGGGTGTTGAACCAGAAGGCACAATAACTGAATTAAAAAGCGTGTATGATAAGGTTATAAGCGGTATTTCAGCTATCCAGACGGATGATAAGAAGATACAGCAGTTAATTGCAATAACGTCTGATTATGAGGTTACAGATAAGTTTGATGAGCAGATGAATGAACTATATCATATGGGATACAACGATAAGAATATTTAAGCAGGTCTTGACTTATTAGGGTATATGAGGTATATTCTACAAATGTAATTAATTTATGAAGGATAGGTGGATGTTAACGATGACAGAATTGGTTAAGGTTGCAGACATTAACAAAGCACATAAGAATCCAATAGCTGAATTAGTTCAGATAGCATGTAAGTTTGACAGTCATATTGAGATTGAGGGCGAAGGAAAAAACATTAATGCAAAAAGTCTTATGGGGATTATGGCATTTGGATTAAAGGAAGGCATCGAGGTTAAAGTTACAGCTACTGGCAGTGATGAGAGTAATGCCACCGATGCAATTAGGAACTTTTTAACTTGTAATGATTAATTTATGGAGGATTTGATCATGGAAACTAAGGACATTTTTGGTAACGAGGCTAAGACAGAAGTTAAGACAGCAAAGAGTGCAGATGTTAAGAAGACCACTACAAGAAAGACACCTGCAAAGGCAGCAGCAAAAGAAACTGTTAAGGAAACTAAGAAAGAAGCAGCTAAGACTGTTGAGACAGTAAAGAAGGCAGCCGGGGAAACTAAGGAAGCAGCCAAGAAGGTTGAAGCTGATGTAAAGGCAACAGCTAAGAGTGTAGAGGCAGAAGTTAAGACAGCAGTCACAGCTAAGAAGGCAGCAGTTAAAAAGGCAGCTTCTAAAGCAGCAGCTAAGACAACTAAGACAGCAGCTAAGGCTGTTAAGGAAGTAAAGGCAAAGAAGCCAGCCACTAGAAAGACAACTAAGGCAGCTAAGAATACTTTTGATAAGGAGTTATTCTTCCAGTATGCTAATAAACAGGTTGATGAGGAAACTCTTGTTGCAAGAATAGTTGAAGATGCTAAGGAACAGAATGTAGAGATTAAGGAACTGAAAATGTACTTAAAGCCAGAAGATAATGCATGTTACTATGTTGCTAACGGCAATGTTGCAGGACGTGTTAATCTCTATTAATTCCAATTGATACATAATGTTAAAGGACTGTGGTGTATGTATGATGCCACAGTTCTTTTTTGTTCTTTATAAAGAATTTTAAAAGAAAACATTTTGAAAAAATTGTCGAATTGATGTATAATAATACCCAAGTTGGTAAAGTAAAGTACACAGAAATGAGGAGTTATATGTTTGAAGTTAATGAAAAAGTTGTTTATGGAGTTGTAGGTGTATGTGAGATTGAACAGATAGGCAGACCACCTATAAAGGGAATTGACAAAGATTATTATTTTCTTCAGCCTGTATATGACACTAAAGGTATTATATATTCGCCAGTTGAGAATAACAAAGTTATGATTAGGAGCATAATTGGCAAGGATACCTGTATCAAGCTTATTGACCGTGCTAAGAATTGTAAGAAGGATGAGGCACTCAATGAAAAGATTCACCCATCCAGGTATGACGAGATGGTTAAATCACAGGACGTTATACAGCTTATGCACCTTGTAAGAGCTTTGTTTAACATAAAGAATGACAGAGCAAAGGAGTTAAGGAGAATGAAGTCGGCAGATAACCGTATGCTTGCAACAGCAAGAAAGCTTCTTTACGGAGAGATAGCAGCGGCTATGAATGAGGACTACACTGCAATGTCAGAGCAGATGGACAATTATCTGTCAGTGCTTTGATTTTAATCAGAGAAATCCTGTTTGATTAAATAATATATTTTATCCAGTGTTTTAGATAAATGTAATTAATGGTAACATTCAATGATTGCATTTTATCAATAACACTGTTTTTTTTATTTTAAAACATATATAATAATATTATTATGATAAAGCTTGATTTCGTGAATTGATAATTGACATTTTTTTAACATATTGCTATCATAGTGCAATACGCATAAAAGCAGGGACTGATTACGGCATAATTTAGTCAGACTTTTATTGACAATTAAATATTCACATAGTATGTAATAAGCTATTGTTATGGCTTGGCATATGTGAACAGCTTTATTAGCTCATATTAAATCAGGGAGGTTAGCAGTGAAGGACGTTAGGGTTATTGAAGTGAAAAAAAGCGTGTTTGAAAGCAACGATGAACGTGCCGCTCTTTTAAGAAAAGATTTAAAAGATAAAGGTGTATTTCTTTTAAATCTTATGTCATCACCGGGGGCAGGAAAGACAACAACTCTTACAAGAACGATTGAACAGTTGAAAGATGACTTAAGAATAGGCGTTATGGAGGCTGATATTGATTCAGATGTTGATGCAATAACAATTGCTGAGACAGGTGCTAAAGCAATACAGCTTCATACTGGTGGAATGTGTCATCTTGATGCTGATATGACAAGACAGGGAATTGATGAGCTTGACGATAGTGATATTGATCTGGTAGTTCTTGAGAATGTCGGAAATCTTGTCTGTCCGGCGGAGTTTGATACAGGTGCAGTAAAGAATGTTATGATTCTTTCAGTGCCAGAGGGTGATGATAAACCACTTAAATATCCCCTTATGTTTTCAGTGTGTGATGTTGTGCTTATCAATAAGATTGATGTTATGGAATATTTTGATTTTGATATTGAACAGTGCAGGGAATATATCAGAAGAAGAAATCCTGATGCTAAGGTGATACCTGTTAGTGCCAAGACGGGTGAAGGAATATTAGAATGGACAGACTGGTTAAAGAACCAGGTTATGGAATGGAAAGAAGCGTAACCACGGTAAGCATAATTATTTAACGTGAGCAACGAAGATAAAAGCCTTTATAAGGTGGAAAGGACAATTTATGGGTAAAGAAGAATTTAAAAATCCTCATCCGGAACTTCCGGTAAGAGAGCCAATACTTAAGCTTGGCAAGATGATAACAGACAGAGTGCCAATTAAGCTTGGCTTTGAGAAATTAACAGCAGATAGTCCGGAATACTGGGGACTTGCACCAATATGTACAGATGAACAGGCCAATATAGCATTAAAAATGGGTGTCCGTAAACCTAAGACACTTAAGCAGATGGTGCAGATTACAGGAATGGACGAGAAAGAACTTGAAAAGCAGCTTGAGCAGATGTCTTTTAATGGTCTTTTGGAATATAACTGGGAAAATCCACAGCACGAGAAGCAGTATGTTCTTCCAATGTTCGTACCAGGAAGTGCTGAATTTACTAATATGAATTCCACAGTTCTTGAAGAACATCCAGAGATGGGACGTTTTTTTGAGAGAATGAGCCGTCTTCCATTGGAAAAGATTACTCCTATGGTGCCACCAGGGGGTGCAGGAATTGGTATGCACGTTATTCCGGTAGAGAAAGCTATTGATATGAATAACGAGGCAATATCTTTAGAGAAGATATCATACTGGCTTGATAAGTATGATGGCAAATATGCAGCAAGCCCATGTTCATGCCGTAAGTCAAGAAAGACTTATGATGAAGGCTGTGCAGATGATCCAGAGGATTGGTGTATAGCTGTTGGTGATATGGCTGATTATGTTGTTGAAACAGGCAAGGGCGGTCATTATATCACTAAGGAAGAAGCACTTGAGATATTCAAGAAGGCTGAAGACAATGGTTTTGTTCACCAGATTACTAATATTGACGGACAGGACAAGATATTTGCTATATGTAACTGTAATGTTAATGTCTGTTATGCACTTAGAACATCGCAGTTATTTAACACACCTAATATGTCACGTTCGGCATATGTTGCCAAGGTAACTAAAGAGAACTGTGTAGCCTGTGGCAAGTGTGTTGAATACTGTCCGGCAGGAGCTGTAAAGCTTGGACAGAAGTTATGTACTAAGGACGGAAGCGAGATTAAGTATCCTAAAATGCCACTTCCATCAGAGCAGAAGTGGGGACCACATATGTGGACAGAAGATTACAGGGATAAGAACCGTATCAATTGTTATGATACAGGTACAGCACCTTGTAAGACAGCCTGTCCAGCACATATAGCGGTTCAGGGCTATCTTAAGATGGCAGCTCAGGGAAGATACAAGGATGCACTTGCACTTATTAAGAAGGATAATCCATTCCCGGCAGTATGTGGACATGTATGTAACAGAAGGTGTGAGGATGCCTGTACAAGAGGAACAATAGATGAAGCTATTGCAATAGATGAAGTTAAGAAGTTTATTGCAATGCAGGATTTAAAAGCAGATACACGTTATATACCAGAACCTGTAGTTCCGGCAACTAAGGGATATTTTGATGAAAAGATTGCTATTATTGGTGGCGGACCTGCTGGACTTTCGTGTGCATTCTACCTTGCACAGAAGGGTTACAAGCCAACTGTATTTGAGAAGAACAAGAAGGCTGGTGGTATGCTTGTATATGGTATTCCATCATTTAAGCTTGAAAAAGATGTTGTTGAGGCTGAGATAGATGTTATGCGACAGATGGGCGTTGACATTAAGACAGGTGTTGAAGTTGGTAAGGACATCACTATTGATGAATTAAAGAAGCAGGGTTATAAAGCATTTTATATAGCAATAGGCTGTCAGGGTTCAAGAAAAGCAGGAGTTGCAGGCGAAGATGCCAAGGGCGTTATGTCAGCAGTTGACTTCTTAAAAGAGGCTGGAAGCACACACGAATTCCCACTTGAAGGTGATGTTGTTGTAATCGGTGGTGGTAATGTTGCTATTGACGTTGCAAGAACAAGCACAAGAGTTGGTGATTACAATGTATCTATGTTCTGTCTTGAGGACAGAGCTAATATGCCAGCTTCAGAAGAAGAAATAGAAGAGGCTGTAGAAGAAGGCGTTAAGCTTGACTGTGGCTGGGGTCCTAAGGAAATCCTTACAGAAAATGGAAAGGTTACAGGAATTGTCCTTAAGAGATGTACATCAGTTAAGGATGCAGATGGAAGATTTAACCCTCAGTATGATGAGAATGATACTAAGACAGTTAAGTGCAGTCACGTATTCTTAAGTATAGGCCAGACAACAATCTGGGGCGATTTATTAAAAGGCACAAAGGTTGAGATAGATGGCGTAAGAGTTAAAGCTGACAAGCTTACATACCAGACAACAGATCCAGATGTATTTATCGGTGGAGATGTATACACAGGACCAAGATTTGCTATTGATGCAATTGCGGCTGGTAAAGAAGCTGCTATATCAATCCACAGATATGTACAGCCACACAGCTCACTTACAATAGGACGTAACAGAAGGGATTTCATAGAACTTGACAAGAATAACATCAAGGTAGAAAGCTATGATAATTCTTCAAGACAGATACCTGGAACAGATAATTCATTTGACCATAAGAAGTCATTCAGAGATGCTAAGCTTACATTTACAGAAGAACAGGTTAAAGCAGAGACAGCAAGATGTTTAGGCTGTGGTGCTTCTGTAGTAGACCCTAACAAATGTATTGGCTGTGGTATATGCACAACTAAGTGTGAATTCGATGCAATACACCTTAACAGGGATTTACCAGAATGTAGTACAATGAGAAAGAGTGAAGACAAGCTTAAGTATATACTTCCTTATGGAGCTAAGCAGGCTATAAAGATTAAGTTTAAGAAGAAATAAACAACCTTATAGCTGGATAACAGATAATGATAATTAGTAATAATTATATTAAGCTATAGTAATAATGACATAAGGATAATTTCCTATGTAGATAAGAACAACTGCAATATAATCAGGCTGTACAGCCTTTGCGGCTTTTGGCAGCGATTGTATTGTGGTTGTTCTATTTCTATCCTATAGTGTATTATGGTATAGATAGAAAAATCACAGAGAAAGGAGCAATCACCTCAATGCACGAATTAGGCGTAGTATTTCACATAATAGACGATTTAAAAGAAGTAGCCGCGAATAATGAAATATCCGAGATAACTAAAGTTGTATTAGAACTTGGCGAAGTATCCACCGTAATAGACTCATACCTTACAGACTGCTGGAAATGGGCGGTAAAGAAGGAAGATTTATTAAAGAATTCTGAGCTTGTTATAGAGAAGATAAATGCAGTTACTTACTGTGAGGACTGCAAGGCTGAATATGAAACGGTAAAATATGGAAAGATATGTCCTGAATGTGGAAGTACACATACATATCTTTTGCAGGGAAGTGAATTTAACATCAAAGAAATAGAGGCGTGTTGACATTTTTAGCTGGTAATATTATGATTAAACAGATTGAGATTATAAGAAAATAATATATTATGCTATAATAAGATATGTTATGCTGATTAATGGCGGAATTTATATCGGTTAAATAGATTATTTTCTTAGGATATAGAAAGGATTACTACTATGAGTAAGGAATTGGAAAAGAACTACAATCCCTCAGAGATAGAGGACAGATTGTACCAGAAGTGGCTCGATAAGAAATATTTTCACGCAGAAGTAAACAGGGATAAGAAACCATTTACTATTGTAATGCCACCACCTAATATTACAGGAAAGCTGCATATGGGTCACGCACTTGATAATACAATGCAGGATATTATTATTCGTTTTAAGAGAATGCAGGGATATGAAGCATTATGGGTGCCAGGAACTGACCACGCAAGTATTTCGACAGAAGTAAAGGTAACCAATGCCTTAAAAGAAGAAGGGATTGACAAGCACGAGCTTGGAAGAGAAGGCTTTCTTAAAAGAACATGGGAATGGAAGAAAGAATATGGCGGAACCATCACAAGCCAGTTAAAGAAGATTGGTTCGTCTTGTGACTGGGACAGAGAAAGATTTACAATGGATGATGGCTGTTCTAAGGCAGTTCTTGAAGTATTCTGCAAGTTATATGAAAAAGGTCTTATATACAAGGGCTCAAGAATTGTAAACTGGTGTCCTGTATGTAACACATCTATATCAGATGCAGAGGTTGAACACGAGGAGCAGGCAGGACATTTCTGGCATATCAATTATCCTGTAGTTGGTGAAGAAGGAAGATATGTAGAGATAGCTACTACTCGTCCAGAGACACTTCTTGGTGATTCGGCACTTGCTGTTAATCCGGATGATGAAAGATATACAGATCTTATTGGAAAGGAAGTATACCTTCCACTTACAGATAGAAAGATACCTGTTATCGCAGACAGCTATGTTGATAAGGAATTCGGAACTGGTGTTGTTAAGATTACTCCGGCTCACGATCCTAACGATTTTGAGGTTGGTAAAAGACATAACCTTCCAGAGATTAACATACTTAATGATGATGCTACAATTAACAATCTTGGCGGAAAGTATGCCGGTATGGACAGATACGAAGCAAGAAAAGCTATGGTAGCTGACCTTGATGCACAGGGACTTTTGGTTAAGGTTGAAGACCACGTTCATAATGTTGGTACACACGATAGATGTAAGACAACAGTTGAGCCTATGATTAAACAGCAGTGGTTCGTTAAGATGGATGAGCTTATCAAGCCAGCAGTTGAAGGCGTTAAGAATGGTGATATTGAACTTGTTCCAGCTTCTATGGATAAGACATATTTTAACTGGACTGATAACATAAGAGACTGGTGTATATCAAGACAGTTATGGTGGGGACACAGAATACCTGCTTACTACTGTAAGGATTGTGGTGAGATGGTAGTATCTAAGAATAAGGTATGTACATGTCCTAAGTGTAAAAGCTCTAATATGGAACAGGATCCAGATACACTTGATACTTGGTTTTCATCAGCACTCTGGCCTTTCTCAACACTTGGCTGGCCGGATAATACACCTGAGCTTGATTACTTCTATCCTACAGATGTACTTGTAACAGGATATGACATTATATTCTTCTGGGTTATCAGAATGATATTCTCAGGATATGAGCAGATGGGTAAGAAGCCATTTGGCAAGGTATTATTCCACGGACTTGTAAGAGATTCACAGGGACGTAAGATGAGTAAGTCACTTGGAAATGGTATAGACCCACTTGAAGTTATTGATAAGTACGGTGCAGATGCTTTAAGATATACACTTATCACGGGTAATGCACCTGGTAATGATATGCGTTTCTACTGGGAAAGAGTTGAGGCAAGCCGTAACTTTGCTAATAAGGTATGGAATGCTTCAAGATTCATAATGATGAATGACCCGGATAACAAGATAAAGGCTACAGATGAGAAGCCGGCTAATCTTACAGCGGCTGATAAGTGGATATTATCAAAGATGAATTCACTTATTAAAGAAGTTACAGATAATATGGAAAAGTACGACCTTGGTATAGCAGTTGCCAAGCTTAACGACTTTATCTGGGAAGAATTCTGTGACTGGTATATAGAGATGGTTAAACCACGTCTTTACAATGACGAGGATACAACTAAGACAGCAGCTATATGGACATTAAAGAAGGTTCTTATAGATGCACTTAAGCTTCTTCATCCATATATGCCATTTATTACTGAAGAAATATTCTGTAATATTCAGGATGAGGAAGAGTCTATTATGATAAGTTCATGGCCTGTATACACAGAAGATAATAACTATTCACAAGATGAAAATGCCATCGAAACAATTAAGACAGCAGTCCGCAATATAAGAAATTTAAGAGCTGAAATGAATGTTGCACCAAGTCGTAAAGCACTTGTATATATTGTTTCAGAGAATGAGAATGTTAGAAATATATTCGCTAATGGTAAAGTATTCTTTGCGACATTAGGTTATGCGAGTGAAGTTGTAATCCAGTCTGATAAGTCTGGTATTCCAGAAGATGCAGTATCAACAGTTATTCCAGATGCAGTTATCTATATTCCATTTGCAGAGCTTGTTGATATTGATAAGGAAATCGAGAGATTAAAGAAAGAAGAAGATAAGCTTCATAAGGAAATCAGCCGTTGCAATGGTATGCTTAATAATGAGAAGTTCACATCTAAAGCACCACAGGCTAAGATAGATGAAGAAAAAGCTAAATTAGAGAAATATTCTAATATGCTTGCACAGGTTGAAGAAAGACTTGCAACACTTTCTAAATAGCTGATAGTTAAAGTTATATGTGTTTTCTGCTGGGAAAGATTAATGCAATACCCAGCTGGAAATACATAAAAGCAATAGACCAGAATATATAATTATGGAGGACAAAAGTTATGGCAGATAATTTAATGAGAAAACTCCCATTTACACGTTTTGCTATGGAGATGAGAAGTGGCAAGATAATTGAGATTGATGAAGGTTTTGTTAAAATGCTTGGCTACACAGAAGAAGATATGAAAAATGGTCTTGTGTTCAAGGATATTGTGCCGGATATTGACTATGAGGGCATAATAACAGAGCTTCGAGAGACATTTATTGATCAGAGATATGCCTGCTATGAGCATTATTTTCAGACTAAGACAGGTAAGAAGATAAGAGTTGTTGTATTCATAAGAATAGAGAATAAGCTTCTTGAAGGACACAGAGTATTACGTGTAAGTGTAGGTAATATTTCGGATCTTAAATAACTGTTGGTATATGTATAAATATTATTTAAGAGTGGAGAACAATAATGAGTAACTTACTAGATGTCATTCGTAAGAATATTGAATTTGTAGGTATATCACTTCTTCTTATGATTATAGTATTTGTGATTGCAAGGGCAAGTGAAGTGCTTATTGAGAAAAGAAACGGAGTTAAATTCGCTTCAAAGAATACGAAAGTTAATAAAACAGTTATTATGGCTATGCTGTCAGCAATAGCAGTTATTCTTATGTACTTTGATTTTCCTATTCCAATTATAGCTCCGGGCTTTTATAAGATTGATTTCAGCGAAGTGCCTGTGCTTATAGGTTCATTTATGCTTGGACCTTGTGCAGGAGTCGTTATAGAAGCAGTTAAGGTAATACTTCATTTCTGTATGAAAGGAACTACAACAGCATTTGTTGGCGATTTTGCTAACTTCATACTTGGCTGTATGTATGTTGTGCCGGCTTCTATAATTTATCACATTAAAAAGACAAGAAAGATGGCTGTAGTATCACTTGCAATAGGTGGAATAATACTTGTAATAGCTGGTATGGCACTTAATGCGTGGTATCTGCTTCCTAAGTATTCAGAACTTTACGGTCTTCCTATGGATACATTGATTGCTATGGGAACAAAGGTTAATGCTTCAATTAAAGATGTATTCTCATTTGTCGCATTGGCGGTTGCACCATTTAATGTGATTAAAGCTGTTATTGACGGCGTTATAACAGTTGTGTTATACAAGTATTTAAGTCATCAGTTAAAAGCCTGATGATGAATAATAGATTTTAACAGGGACATAATATTATATGAATATAAGCGTATATACCATTATTAATGATACCATTATCAATGGCTGTATACGCTTATATTGGTTTATTTCATAAATATAATATTATGCGGCAGGCATAAGAATGGAGGATTTATGTCTAAGTTAAAATGGTTCATTATCGGAGCTATGATGGTTACAGTTATGGCAGTTCTTGTTGGCTGTGGAGCAAAGAATGACTCTGAAAGCGGGAGTAATTCTGGTTCAGGAAATAATAACAAGAGTACAGTAGAAAATCTTATGACAGAAGCAGCCACAGGAGCAAAAGAGATGATGACAGAAGCGGCAACTGGTGCAAAAGAGATGATGTCAACAGCAGAAAATGGAATGAAGGAAATCGCAACAGAGATTTCATCAGCATTCCACGAATAATAAATACGGTGTCAAAAAGTCCAGCAGACGTGTAATCAGCATTATAAATGTCGGTCTCTGGACTTTTTTGCGTTGTAAATAGTTGTTAGTTTTGATATACTAATTAAAAATTGTATAAGGGAGAATTATACCAGTGAAGGATGGATATATAAGAGCTGCGGCAATGACACCCAAGATAAAGGTTGCAGATTGCCGTTATAATACAGAGCAGATTAAAGAACTTATCACTAAAGCATATGATAATAAAGCTGCAATTGTAGGCTTTCCTGAATTGTGTATTACAGGATATACTTGCAATGATTTGTTCTTACAGGATACATTGATAGATGAAGCATATAATTCATTGATTGATTTAAAGAAATATACCGGACAGTATGAAGGAATGGCTGTTGTTGTCGGACTTCCATATATGTATATGGGAAAGCTTTATAATGTGGCGGCAGTGCTTATGAATGGACATATTATTGGACTTGTGCCTAAGATGAATATACCTAATTATGCGGAATTCTACGAGAGAAGACAATTTAAAGAAGGCTTTAAGGGCAATGTGTCTGTTAATATAGATGGAGAAGATGTTGATTTTGGTGGAAGCCTGATATGTCAGTTTGGAAGCAGTAATAAAGTTAAACTTGCAATTGAGATATGTGAAGATTTGTGGACACCAGCACCACCAAGCATAAGACACGCACTTAACGGAGCGACAATTATTGTCAATCTTTCTGCAAGCAATGAGACTATAGGAAAGTCAGCTTACAGAAGGGAGCTTGTTAAAGGACAGTCGGCAAGACTTGTATGCGGATACATTTATTCAACAGCAGGTGATGGAGAGTCGACACAGGATATAGTATTCGGTGCACATAATCTAATATGCGAGAATGGCACAGTGCTTGCAGAGGCTAAGAAGTTCACCAATGAAGCAGTGTATGCGGATATTGATGTTGACAGAATATGTTCGGAAAGAAGAAGAATGTCTACATTTGATGTGAATGTAGATGAAAATATGAAGGAAGCATATAAATATGTTACCTGCCCTGAATTAAAAAAACGTACTTTGGAATTAAAAAGATATTTTGATAAAGCACCATTTGTTCCAGATGATAAGAAGGAAAGAGATGCAAGATGTGAGGAAATACTTGACATACAGACATATGGACTAAAAAAAAGGTTAGAGCATACTAACTGTAAGAGTGCAGTTATAGGAATATCAGGGGGACTTGATTCAACACTTGCACTTCTTGTAACTGTAAGGGCATTTGATATTCTTAATCTTGACAGAAATGGCATTAACTGTATTACGATGCCTTGCTTTGGAACAACTGACAGAACATATAATAATGCAGTTAAGATGACAGAAAAGCTTGGCTGTACATTAAGAGAGATTAATATAAAGAAGTCTGTAAGACAGCATTTTGAAGATATCGGACATAATGAAGATGTTCATAATGTAACATATGAGAATGGACAGGCAAGAGAGAGAACACAGATTCTTATGGATATTGCCAACCAGACTAACGGAATGGTAATAGGAACAGGTGATATGTCAGAGCTTGCATTAGGCTGGGCAACTTACAACGGCGACCATATGTCAATGTATGGAGTTAATGCTTCTGTTCCAAAGACACTTGTAAGACATCTTGTAAGATATTATGCTGATACCTGTGCTAATAAAGAATTATCAGAGGTGCTTATTGACGTATTAGATACACCTGTAAGTCCAGAGCTTCTTCCACCTAATGAAGATGGAACAATACATCAGAAGACGGAAGACCTTGTAGGTCCATACGAACTTCACGATTTTTTTATGTATCATATGTTAAGGTTTGGAGTCGGACCAGAAAAGTTATTCAGAATAGCTAATATTGCATTTGCAAATGATTATAGCCCTGCTGTAATATACAAATGGTTAAGAACATTTACCTGGAGATTTTTTGCACAGCAGTTCAAGCGTTCCTGCCTGCCAGACGGACCAAAGGTCGGTTCGGTTGCAGTATCTCCAAGAGGAGATTTAAGAATGCCAAGTGATGCAAGTCCTGCTGCATGGATGGAAAAGCTTGACAGAATTAAAGAAGCTAATGGCTTTGAATAATATTTAATAATATATATAAATATTAATAATCAAATAATCAGGAGGATTAAAAATGGCTGGCAATAACAATACAAAGAATGACAGCACACAGAAGATAGTTACAAAATACGATAAGAAGATGGCTAAAAGAAAGGCTGAACAAAGAAAACAGGAAAGAGAAAGCTTTATATTTAAGGTTGTAGGAATTGGCGTTCTTGCTGGAATAGTATTAGCTTTAGTAATAACATTGGGAACAAGATATTCAAGAATACATAACAAGTTTATAAAAGTTGATTCAGAGAATATAAGCCAGATAGAATTTGATATGTATTATAATATTTCTAAAAATGCACTGTTATCACAGACATTTTACGGAAATACGACAATGGCAGACTATTTCTCTTATATGGGATATAAAAGCTCTGAGAATGATAAGTCACAGACTAATTCACAGACAGGTGGAACCTGGTATGCTTATTTTGCGGATAATGCAGTTAATACAATTAAGGAAACTAAGGCATTATTAAAGGATGCTGCTGACAATAATTACGAATACACAACAGCAGATGAGGATTACAACAAGCTTGTAGAACAGGCAGAAAGTGCCGCTGCCGCCGCATCATTAGATGAAAAGGCATATTATAAGCAGAACTTTGGTAATTATGCTACCAAGAAGAATATAAAGAGCTATTTAATGGAATATCTTAAGGCAGATGCTTATAGAACAGAACTTACAGACAGCTTAAAGGCTACAGATGATGAAGTTAAGCAGTATTATGAAGAACATAAGGATACATATGATCAGGTTGATTATCGTGAATTTACAATAAAAGCTGTAGATACAACTGACGGTGAGATGCAGGCAGCCAAGGCAAAGGCAGATGAGTTTGCGGCAGGAGCTGTGAGCGAGCAGGCATTTAATGATTTATGTAAGAGATATGCAGATGATGGTGACACTAAATATGATGACATCAATGGTTCGCTCTTTAGCAAGGTAGTAAGTTCTAATATGGACACAGGAACATCAGACTGGCTTCTTTCAGATGACAGAAAGGCTGGCGATGTAACAGTTATAGAGAATTCATCATCAGGCTGTTATTATGTACTGTATTTTATTAATAAGTCATATGATGGTTCATCAGATGAAACAATTGCGTCAAATGTACTTAACAACAAATATTCAGAATATATTTCTAATATAACTGACAGTATGCAGGTGGATATATATAACAGATTTTAGTTAAGTATATCAGATTTTGATTAAGTATATTAGATTTTAATTAAATTGAATATGCGTAAGACAATATAAAATATAAGACAATGTAAAAGGTGTAATATCCTTGCATTTAAGAAATACTGTTGTAATCAGATGATTGGATTGACCTTATATGAGGGGAGGTTCTATGTTTAATACGATATGTATAGCGTGTATTATAATTGGAATTCTTATTCCATTTTGTAGTATAGTGCTTAATTTGTTTGATGGATTTGTTGATTTTATATCAATAGATATATTTCAGTTAGAATTCGGCTCTGATATGGTTCTTGATTTTCTGCCATTTTCAATTAACAGCCTGTGTTTATGGGCGTTAGTATTTGGTTGTACAGGAATGATATTTAATGGAAAGCTTTCTGAACCGGCTCTTATTGTGATTGGCATTGTGGCAGGCTACATATGTGCTGTTATATTACAGTCAATTATTAAAAGACTGAAAAAGGTTGAGAATTTTGCCGCAGAGAAGAGTGAAATATTGTTAAGCAGGGGAACAGTGAGTAATGCAATTCCCAAAGGTGGTGTCGGGGCTGTGAGCATATTATTAAGCACAGGCTCAAATGTCACATATCCTGCCAAGGCAGAAGATGGTGAGCCTATTAAGCAGGATAAAGAAGTTAATATCTTAAGATTTGATGGTGATTATATAATAGTAGAGAGCACATCACGTCTTGAAGATAAATATTCTGGCAGATAAGCCAGAAGCCGGAATGGCAGAATGGAGGTTTATATGGGATATGGCACAGAGTCAAGTCTATTTGGCATTGTAGCTGCAGTACTGGGAATTGTATTAATTCTCACAGTTGTACTTAGAATGTGGAAAAAAGTACCACAGGACAAGGCAGGAGTTGTAACTGGTATGAAGAAAAGGGTCATCACCGGTGGTGGTGGACTTGTAATTCCAGTATTTGAAAGAATTGATTATATTTCGCTTGGAAATATACCGCTCAGTGTTGCGACACGAAGCAGTCTTTCAAGCCAGGGTGTACCAATTAGTGTAATTACAACAGCGGTTATCAAAGTAAGAAATGAAAAGAACAGTATTCTTACAGCAATTGAACAGTTTACGGGACGTAACGAGAAAGAGATTATTGATAACATTCAGGGTACAGCAATAGCAGTTCTTGAAGGTAAGCTTCGAGAGATTATTGCAACTATGACAGTTGAGGAGCTTTATCAGAAGAGAGAAGAATTCTCTTCAAGGGTACAGGAAGTTGTAGGTACAGAGCTTGGCAATATGGGTCTTGAGGTTAAGAACTTCACTATCACAGATATATCTGATGAGAACGGATATATCAAGGCACTTGGTGATGGTATGATTGCCCAGAGAAAGAAAGATGCTGAAATCCAGAAGGCAGAAGCTGCAAGAGATATGCAGATTAAGACTTCACAGGCACGTCAGGAAGGTGAGTCAGCCAAGTTAAAGGCAGAGGCAGATATAGCTCAGGCGGCTAAGGATAAGGCAGTCCTTGAAGCCAATTATATGCAGGAACAGCAGACAGCACAGGCTAAAGCAGAATTAGCACACGATATCCAGTCTAATATTACACAGAAAGATGTAATACAGGCACAGATGGATGCAGAGCTTCTTAAACAGCAAAGACAAAAAGAGATTGCAGAAGCACAGATTCAGGTTCAGATTGCATCAGAGCAGAAGAATATAGAACTTGCACAGAAGCAGGCTGAAAGAACTAAAGAGAGTTTAAGGGTTACTATAGTTGAACCAGCTAATGCTGAGAAGGCAAAACAGATGGCAGATGCAGATGCAGAAAAGTACCGTCAGATTGCACAGGCACAGGCGAGAGCTGAGTCCAAGAAAGTTGAAGCACAGGCAGAAGCAGAAGCGATTGCAATTAAGGCACAAGCAGAAGCAGACGCTATTGCTAAGACAGGTATAGCAGAGGCTGAGGCAACTAAAGCCAAAGGTATAGCAGAAGCTGAAGCCATGGAGAAGAAGGCAGAAGCTTATGAGAAGTACGGTCAGGCAGCTATGATGGAAATGCTTGTAAAGGTACTTCCACAGATGGCAGAACAGGTAGCTAAGCCGCTTCAGAGCATAGATAAGGTTACAATTATTGACAGCACAGATAGTTCTAATGGCTCTGGTGTAGGACAGATGGGCGGTTATGTTCCATCGGTGCTTGCAAAGACAATAGAATCTATTAAAGAAACAACAGGCTTTGATATAACAGATGTTATGAAAGCTAATACAATACAGGCAAAGACAGACAGAAATATATCTGTTGATGGTGTAGACGGAGTTTCTAATATTACTATAAACAATGACAAATCAGAGTTGTCAAATTAATTTAAAATAGTATAATTGATTATCAAAAGAGGTGGACGTAAAAGGTGCACCTCTTTTGTATTTGTATAACATATAAAGAATTGAAAGGATAATCTATGAGAAAGAAATATATTTTATTTGATTTGGACGGAACACTTACAGATTCAAGTGAGGGAATAACAAAGAGTGTGCAGTATGCACTTGATAAGCTTGGGATAACAGAGAATGACGAGGCAGTGCTTAAAAGATATATAGGACCTCCGCTTGATGAAAGCTTTGCTAAATTTCACGGCTTAAGTAGAGAGGATGCGTTAAAGGCGGTTAATTATTACAGGGAAAGATATAAAGATACAGGAATATATGAGAACAGATTATTTGATGGAATAAAAGAACTGTTAAGCAGTTTAAAGAAAGAAGGTTACATAACAGCACTTGCAACATGTAAGCCTGAAATATATGTTCCTACGATACTTAAGTATTTTGATATAGAGCAATATTTTGATATAGCTGTAGGAAGTGAATTAGAGGGCGGTGCAAGAAGACATAAGGATGATGTGATTAATGAGGTATTTAACCAGATTATAAAGCTAAATAAAGCTGATAACGCGGATATTACTAATGCTTCGGATACAACAAATGTATCAGATACAGCAGATATTTTAAATGATATCAAGGCTGATTCAATTATGATTGGTGACAGAAAAGATGATATTCTTGGAGCTAAGAACTGCGGAATAGAGTCTATCGGTGTCAGATATGGATTTGCTGAAGAAAATGAGCTTGAGAATGCAGGAGCAGATTACATAGTTGAGAATGTGCAGGATATTATTACTACACTTGATGAAATGTAAATGATATATATAAATATATAAGTATATATAAAGGTAAGGCAATGAAGATGGAAGAACTTGTAAAGAACAGATTATCAGATAATAGTGATATAAGGGTAGGAATAGATGTAGGTTCAACAACAGTTAAGCTTGTAATAACAGATATTAATACCAATGATGTTGTGTATTCCAAATATGTAAGACATAACGCAAGGCAGATTGACACAGCAAGAACTCTTCTTAGTGAGGTAAAGGAGCTCCTTAGTGGGAAAAACTTTAAGGCAGCAGTATGCGGTTCAGGTGGAAAGCCGGTGAGCAGGGCATTGGGAATACATTATATTCAGGAAGTTGTTGCTAATGCGGCGGCAGTACAAAGACTGTATCCGGATATACGAACAGCGATTGAACTTGGTGGACAGGATGCTAAGGTAATCTTCTTTTATTTTGATGATAATACAGGCAGGCTTATGACATCTGATATGCGTATGAATGGAAGCTGTGCAGGCGGAACGGGTGCATTTATAGACGAGATAGCAACACTGCTTGGCGTTAAGACAGAAGAATTTGAGAGCCTTGCGGCAAAAGGTACAACTGTATATGACATATCAGGAAGATGTGGTGTATTTGCAAAGACAGATATACAGCCATTATTAATACAGGGAGCTGACAGGGCTGATATTGCTTTGTCAACATTTCACGCCATAGCCAAGCAGACAATAGGTGGATTGTCACAGGGACTTGAGTTAAAAGCACCTATAATATTCGAGGGAGGACCTCTTACATTTAATTCTACACTTATAAGGGTATTTGCAGAAAGGCTTGGACTATCAGATAAGGATTATATAGTTCCACAACATGCAGAAACAATAGTTGCATATGGAACAGCAGTTGCGATAGATAATTTATTTGATGATGATACATATGTCACTATTGACGAGCTTATTAATAGAATTGATACTTTTGACAGGTCTTTAATAAAAGAGCATAAAGCAGTCAGCAAGCCATTCTTTGCAGATGAGGCAGATTATAAAGAGTTTACCCAAAGACACGATAAAGAGCTTTATAAGCTGAGTGAGCCACATATTAAGAATGGTGTACTGAATGTATATCTTGGAATTGACTCAGGCAGTACAACATCTAAATTCGTGCTTATAGATGAAGAAGAAAAAGTTATAGATACATTTTACGCTAATAACCACGGTGACCCTATAAAAGTGGTTAAAGAGGGTATAACAAAGATATATGATAAATATGCTGATAAAGGAATTAAGCTTGTGTGCAGGGGAATGGGAACAACAGGTTATGGAGAACATCTTCTTGCCAAGGCATTCAGGGCTGATTACCATACAGTAGAAACTGTCGCACACACGACAGGTTGTCAGAAGTTCTATCCTGATACAACATTTGTGCTGGATATTGGCGGTCAGGATATGAAAGCAATATGGCTTAATGACGGCGTAATAACTAATATTATGCTCAATGAGGCCTGTTCATCAGGCTGTGGGTCATTCCTTGAGAACTTTGCATCCAATCTAAACATAGATGTTAAGGATATTGCTAAAAGGGCATTCAGCTCAGTTAGTCCAGCACATTTAGGAAGCAGATGCACAGTATTTATGAACAGTACAATAATTAATGAACAGAGAGATGGCAAGAACCCTGATGATATTATGGCAGGTCTGTGCCGTTCGATTATTGAAAATGTGTTCACTAAGGTTGTGCGAGTTGCCAATACAAAAGAGCTTGGTGAAAAAGTAGTAGTTCAGGGGGGAACTTTTAGAAACAGGGCTGTTCTTCGTGCCATAGAAGAATATCTTGATATGAATGTTACTCTCGCACCATTCCCAGGTGAGATGGGAGCACTTGGTGCGGCACTTGCAGCCAAGAAACATATAAAAGAAGAAGGCTATGCGAATGGTGAAAGCTCATCATTTATAGGCTTTGAGGCTGTGAAGAAATTTGAATACACAACACAATCGGGAGTACGTTGTGAGCATTGCGGCAATCACTGCTTAAGAAATGTTCTTACATTCCCTGACGGCGGCAGATGGGTTACAGGCAATAGGTGTGAAAATGGACTTATACTTGATGAAACAGCGGCGGTACTTGAGGATACTAAAGAAAACAGCAAAGAGAACGCCGTGCTCGATGTGTTTGCAATGCGTGAGAAAATGCTATTTAAGGCGTATGATTACAAAGAAGTTTCAAAGCACAAGGATATAACAATCGGAATACCAAGAGTGCTTGAATTCTTTGACAGTATGCCGTTCTGGACAACATTTTTTAAGGCATTGGGTTATAATGTCAAGCTTTCTCATAAAAGCAACAGGAAAATGTATGAGAAAGGGCTTAAATATGTAGCTTCAGATACAATATGTTTTCCGGCAAAGCTTGTCCACGGACATATAGAGGATCTTGCCAGCCAGAATGTTGATAGAATATTTATGCCATATGTTATGCATATGCCACCAGAAGGAACTGATAAGCTGAGTCCTTATGTGTGTTCTGTTGTTATGGGATATCCTATGGTTGTAAGAAACTCACAGAACCCAGAGAAACAGTACGGGGTTAAGTTTGATACACCTATATTCCACTGGTTCTCAAAGAAAGACAGAAGACACCAGATAATAGAATATGCTGTCAATGAACTTTCAGTATCAAAGAGTGAGGCAGAGGAAGCTTATAGACAGGCAGCAGATGCAAGAAATGGATTTAAGGGTGAACTTATAAGACTTAGCAATATGGCTATTGATAATGCTAAGAAGAATAATACATTTGCTGTTGTGCTTGCAGGAAGACCATATCATACAGACCCATTTGTAAGCAAGAATATATCGAAAATGCTTGCAAAGAAAGGAATTGCTGTTATTCCTGTTGATGGTCTTGACAAGCTTAATGAGCAGGTGCTTTCTAATACAAGGGCAGAGATAACCAATAATTTCCATACAAGAATGTTGTCAGCGGCGATGATAGCAGCTAAGACACCAGAGCTTGAATATGTGCAGATTGTAAGTTTTGGCTGTGGACATGATGCAATACTTTCAGATGAGATTATAAGAATAATGAATGAGAGCGGACATAAGCCGCCCCTTATTCTAAAAGTTGATGAAAGTGATGCGACAGGAGCACTTGGAATAAGAATACAGTCGTTTATAAAGTCTGTACAGATAAGACGTGGGATTAAAGATGAAGAATTCATAAAGAAGCATATGTATGAGGAGCTTAAAGAGCCAAGTCCTGCCAAGTTCTATAGGAAAGATAAGAAGATAAGAACTATTCTTGTGCCTAATATATCAGTTGAGGTTTCTAAAATTCTTGAGGGTATATTGGAAAAAGAGAATTTCAAAGTTAAGAGAATACCAATAGGTTCAACAGAGCAGATTAAGCTTGGAAAGAAATATGTACATAATGATATATGTTTCCCAGCCCAGATGGTTATAGGAGAGCTTATAGGTGAATTAAAACGCGGCGGTTATAATCAGGACGAGGTTGCCGTTGGAATGGTTAAATTCCAGTGTGACTGTCGTATGTCACATTACGCAGGACTTCTTAGAAAAGGACTTGATTCTGCAGGCTTTAGTAATGTGCCAATTCTTACAACTGATGTTAATGATACTAAAAGAAATCACCCAGGTGTATTCTTACTTGGAGTTAGTGCGGTATTAGAGGCTGTATGGTCATTTATGATGCTTGATATGCTTACTGATGTATGCAGAAAGACACGTCCTTATGAGATTAATAAAGGCGAAACAGACAGGGTATACCAGCAGTGTGTTGATAATCTTTCACAGGCTATTAAATCTGGAATTGGAAGTGCAAGAAAAGCATTTGAACAGGGAATGAAGGATATGGCGGCGATACCTTATGACAGAAGCCATTTAAAGCCTAAAGTATTCATAACAGGAGAACTGCTTGTTACATATCATTCAGGCTCTAACTTTAATATTGAAAGATATATGGAAGAAAATGGAATGGAAACTATATTCCCAAGAATAACAGACCAGCTAAGAAAAGATTTTCTTGCATCTATGGCTGAGATAAAGGATTATAATGCAAATATATTCCCATATCCATTTGCTGTTGACTGGCTGTTTGACCACGTCCAGAAGTCGTTGGAGAAGACGGCTGTTCTTCATCCTTTGTACAAAAAGGCATTAAGACCAAGGGATATGTATCAGGGAGTTAAAAATATAATTCCTGAAACCCTAAGCTGTGGTGAGGGCTGGCTTATGGCAGCAGAGATTGTACATTATGCTAAGGAAGGCGTAAAGTCATTTATTATATTACAGCCTTTTGGCTGTCTGCCTAATCATATATGCGGAAGAGGGGTAATAAAGAGAATAAAAGAAGACTACCCAAATGTTACAATTCTGCCTCTTGATCTTGACCCTGATACAAGCTATGCTAACGTTGAAAACAGAATGCAGATGATGATTATGAATAGCTGATGTTGAGATACACAAACGATGATTTGTCAATGTTATTCAAAAAGAAATATAAAAAATAAATAAAATTTGTTAATAAATACTAAAATGTGCCAGGCTTTTTTGGCACATTTTTTTTATTTTCAAAGTTGAAATTTTTATTAATTATACTATAATAAAGCTAACGGAACAGTACTGTGATAAGTTAAATATTTTATTCTAAAGTAAAGGAGGACAAGGTTATGATTAGTTTTTTCATTTGCTTGTTTCTTTTAATTGGCGGTTACTTTGTGTATGGTAAAGTTGTAGAGAATACATTTGCACCAGACGACAGAGAAACTCCAGCAGTTAAGATTAATGATGGCGTTGACTATGTAGTAATGCCACAATGGAAACTGTTTTTAGTACAGCTTTTGAATATTGCAGGTTTAGGACCAATATTCGGAGCTATGCAGGGTGCTTTATGGGGCCCGGTTGTATTCTTATGGATTACATTTGGTACTATCTTCGCTGGTGGTGTACACGATTATTTCTCAGGTATGTTATCAGAACGTAATGATGGTGCATCAATCTCAGAGGTATGTGGTATATACCTTGGCGGATTTATGAAGAATGTAATGAGAGTATTCAGTGTTGTACTTCTTGTTATGGTTGGTACAGTATTCGCAGTAGGTCCTGCTGGACTTATTGTAACTCTTTTCAAGAATGGTAACGTATCAGGAATTGTTACCAGTACAGAATTCTGGTTATGGATAATTCTTGCATACTATTTCATTGCAACATTTATTTCAATTGATAAGATTATCGGACGTATTTATCCATTATTTGGTATATGTCTTATCATTATGGCACTTGGTGTTGCACTTGGTATATTTACTCACTCACAGTACCAGATACCAGAGATATGGTCACACTTCACTAATATGCATCCTAAGGCAACTCCAATATGGAGTGTAATGTTCATAACAGTTGCCTGTGGTGCTATATCAGGTTTCCACGCAACACAGTCACCTCTTATGGCTCGTTGTATGAAGTCAGAGAAGCAGGGACATTTCGTATTCTATGGTGCAATGGTTGCCGAAGGTATTATCGCTTTAATATGGGCAGCAGCAGGCTGTTCAATCTATGAAGTAACAGATGGTTTAAGCACAGGCTTAAGTGCAATACTTGCCAATGGACAGTCAGCAGCTATATATGATGTATGCTCAAAGACAATGGGTGGTGTTGGTGTTGCACTTGCTATGATAGGTGTTATTGTATGCCCTATCACATCTGGTGATACAGCTTTCAGAAGTGCAAGACTTGTACTTGCAGACTGGTTCAAGATTGATCAGGGTAAGTACTCTAAGAGACTTATGCTTTGTGTTCCATTACTTGCAGTTGGTGCATTTGTTGGACACCTTGATTACACAATTATATGGAGATACTTCAGTTGGACTAACCAGACACTTGCTATGATAGTTCTCTGGACAGCTAGTATGTTCTTATTCAAGGAAAAGAAGAATTACTGGATTACAGCAGTTCCTGCAACATTTATGAGTGCTGTTTCAATGACATATTTCTTCTATGCAAAAGAGTGTCTTAACCTTGGTACAAAGGTCGCTTACCCAGCCGGTATTATAATTGCCGCAGTATTCTTTGGAATATTTATGTATGCAACAAGAAAGCATACAAAGGAAGCTGCTTAATACATAACAGTAGTAATAGAATATAATGATAAGCAGCCATATGAAGCAGGTTAGCTTATTAGAATAAAAGGAGGGAAGTCCTCAGGATATATTCCCTCCTTTTATATATTATGATATGAGTGCAGAAGATGAAGTGAATTATTATTAAATATGAATTGTATTATAATGTATTTGTATCATAATTATAATGATATTGTTGAAAAGGAGTTGATTGCTATGCTTTTTAAGCCGCATTGTTTATCCAGAACAACACTTAGCAAGGAAGAGCTTGTAAAAGACAGAAAGAATTGTAGAAAGTTTGGTCCCTGTGGTGTTGGCGAAAAGGCTATATATCTTAATAGCTTTTATTTTGACAGGAGATATTATATTCCACTGTCCAATGTTAAAAGAATATTTAAGAGAGTTGCTATGAGTAAAGGAGGATTTACTGGCAAAGGATTATTTGCAACAATTCCTTATCTTGTTGTTGAGTATGATAACGGAGAAGAGAAGCAGTGTAATTTCAAGTTTGAAGAAAATGTAGATTCTCTTCTTGCATATATTAAACAGACACACCCGTATATAAGACTTCACAGTGAAGAAGCTGAGAAACGTCTTAAACAAAAAGAAAGACTTAAAGAACAGAAGAAAGCAGTAGCAATCAGTAAAGAAGCTAAGGCAAATGTAGCAGTGCTTAATAACTGTATGGAATATCTTAACCGTAATGAGGAGTTAAGCATACAGTTAAGTGCAGGAGCTAAGAGAAAGAGAGTATATGACAGAAGCAATCCTGCTTACAAATGGGTTGCACTCAGTATAACACTTCTTGGGGCAGCAGCTCTTATATATGGAATATTTGCTCTTATAACACACGCCGGTTTTGCTGTATATTTCTTATTATTTGGACTTGCGGCAATATTCCTTTTTTCAAGTGCCAATGTACTTCCAACAGCGAAGAATAATAAGAAATACATAGAGAGCCACCTTATGAGTGCGGTTGAGGATATGGAAGAATATATACACAATTATCCAGACTTCCCAATTCCAGCGTGGTATGCTCATCCAGTTGTTCTTAAGAGAATGATTGATATTATTGAGGAAGGCAGAGCAGTAAAAGCGGATGAAGCACTCGAAGTATTAAAGAGCGATTTAAAGGCACTTAATTCAAGTGTTGCAGTTGAACAGGAAGAATATGATGAGATAATGGCTATAAAGCCAATGTTCTTAGTAAGGGAGTATCAGTAACTGACCTTATAAATTAATATTAGATTGACACTTTTAATAATGCCTATAAAAGATTATTCTTTCATAATAACAATTAATACATACAAGATATGTATGTTTTAGCTGTTAATTATTACTAATGACTCGTATGCAGATTAATATATATTGCATACCAGATTGGAGGACTTTATGAAAGAAAAATCAAAAAGTATTATTCAGGCTGTTATCGGTGCAGTTATTATGATTATCGGTATTGTGCTTTGTGTTAATACATATGTTGTAAAGGGTAATAAAGCATATGCATTTTCATTACTCGTCACAATAATTGGTGCAGTAGTATTAATCTCGGGCTTATATAATACATTCTGCAAGTCAGAGAAAAAGCCGGTTGATGCCAAAGTTATAGCACAGGCAGCACTTTGTGCAGCATTATGTTATGTTGGTGCAACATTTATTAAGATTGATATTCCGGTAGGAACAGAGAGAACTATGTTTCATTTTGGTAATGTATTCTGCGTTCTTGCAGCATTACTTATAGGCGGTACATGGGGCGGTCTTGCAGGAGCTGTGGGTATGACAATAAGTGATCTTACAACAGCCTATGTTACAAGTGCACCTAAGACATTTATATTAAAATTATGCATTGGTCTTATTGTAGGATTTGTAGCACATAAGTTATTCAAGATATCAAAGGAGCATTCTGCTAAGTATATTACTGTAGCAACAATAGTTTCAAGCATATGCGGTATGGCTTTCAATATTGTGGCAGACCCTGTAGTTGGTTACTTCTACAAGACATATCTTCTTGGAGTACCTCAGGATTTAGCTAAGGCACTTGCAAAGATTGGTGCGATAACAACAACAGTTAATGCTATTATAGCAGTAATTGTAGCTTCAATACTTTATATTGCCTTAAGACCAGTTATGAAGAAGACAGATATGTTAAGAGATTTATAAAATGTTGACAACAGATAATAATTCTGTTATTCTTTCGTATGAATAATAAAAGACAGTTCGTTTGTACCATCCTGTCTTAAAATAAAACCAGGGCTTCAAAACTTAAAATCTGTATAATATGCAATGTATGATAATATGCGTTGTGATCAGATAGAACCATTAAAATGGCGTGTCAGTTGTGAGGTAACTGGCACGCCATTTTATTTAATAGGAAATTTTGATAGAAAATCTAAGGAGCAGATATGTACACATTAAAAACAGAACACAGCTTCGATGCCGCACATTTCTTATACGGCTATGAGGGCAAATGCAGTAACATACACGGACACCGCTGGAGAGTTGTAGCAGAGGTATCAAGTGATGAACTTGAAACAACAGGACAGAACAGAGGAATGTATGTTGACTTTGGAGATTTAAAGAAAGATTTAAAGGAAATCGTAGATTACTTAGACCATTGCCTTATTATAGAAACTGGCAGTTTAAAGGAAACAACACTGAAGGCTTTACAGGATGAGAATTTCAGGATAATACAGTTTACTTTCAGACCAACAGCAGAGAATATGGCGAAATATTTTTATGATAAAATGATCGGCAGAGGATACAGGGTGAAACAGATAACTGTTTATGAGACACCAAATAATGCTGCCTCTTATACACAGGATTAGACGTATATACATAAATGCAAGGTACGCAGAAATAGGATTAGATGTATATACATAAATATAATATATACAGAAATGAGGAACATATGAGCGAACAGATATTTAATGTCGTAGAACATTTTGCTAGCATTAACGGAGAAGGTGTAAGAGCAGGAGAACTTGCTGTATTTGTAAGGTTCAGAGGTTGTAATCTTGACTGCAGTTACTGTGATACCAGATGGGCAAATGATGTTAATGCTAAGGCAGCTAAGATGAGTGTGTCTGATATTGTTAAGGCAGTGGAAGATGTTAAGATTGACAATGTTACACTTACAGGTGGAGAACCGCTTATTCAGGCAGGGATAGACAAGCTTATAGCACAGCTTCTGATTAGTGGCAGAAATGTTGAGATAGAAACCAATGGAAGCATTGATATTAATAAGGTAAGAGAAAATGTTAAGGATAACCTTACTACAGCTATGAATGGTCAGGTCATAAACGATATTTATGATAAGGTTAACGATGAAATGGAAAGATTATCAATGACAGCAGATTACAAGCTTGCTGGAAGCAATATGGAACAATATATGAAGCTTGATAATTTTAACAACCTTCAAAGTCAGGACACTGTTAAATTTGTTGTAAGCAGTGAAGAAGATTTAAAGAGAGCATTAGAAATAATAAGACAATATAATCTTACAGAAAAATGCTATGTATATTTTAGTCCTGTATTTGGAAAGATTGAACCTGTAACAATCGTGGATTTTATGAAGGATAATTTGATTAATGGGGCAAGAGTACAGCTCCAGCTCCACAAATTCATCTGGTCGCCAGATAAGAAAGGAGTATAAATTGAAACAAATAGATTCAGAAGCTATAAGATTTCATATAAGAGGAATTCTTGAGGCATTAGGAGATGATCCGGACAGAGAAGGACTGAAAGAAACACCTGACAGAGTTGCAAGAATGTATGAAGAAGTCTTTGAAGGAATGAAGTATTCTAATGATGAAATAGCGGATATGTTTGATAAGACATTTGCAGAAGATGTGGATGACGAGGGCACATCAAGATACGGTGATATGGTAGTTGTAAAAGATATAGATATATTCAGCTATTGCGAACATCATATTGCACTTATGTACGATATGAAAGTGACAGTAGCATATGTTCCTAAAGGCAGGGTTATAGGTCTTAGCAAGATAGCTAGAATAGCTGATATGGTAGGAAAGAGATTGCAGTTACAGGAACGTATAGGTTCAGACATAGCAGATGTAATATGCAAAGTAACAGGTTCAGAAGATGTTGCTGTATTCATAGAGGGCTGTCACAGCTGTATGACAGCAAGAGGAATAAAAAAGACCAACACAAAAACATATACACAGACATTAAGAGGGAGGTTTTCTAATGAAAGCAATGGTTTTATGCAGTGGTGGCGTTGATAGTACAACGTGCCTTGGAATAGCAGTCGATAAGTATGGTGCGGAAAATGTTGTGGCACTGTCAATATATTATGGACAAAGGCACACAAAGGAAATTGAGTCAGCTGATAAGGTAACTGAATATTATGGTGTTGAGCATATATCATTGGATCTTGAAAAGATATTCCAGTATAGTGATTGTTCATTGCTTGCACATTCTGATAAAGAGATACCAGAGGAGTCTTATGCAGAACAGATTAAAAAGACTAACGGAAGTCCTGTGTCAACTTATGTTCCGTTTCGCAATGGCTTGTTCCTTTCAAGTGCGGCAAGCATAGCACTTTCTAAAGGGTGTGAGGTTATATATTATGGGGCACACAGTGATGACGCGGTAGGAAGTGCATATCCTGATTGTAGTGATGAATTTAACAAGGCAATGAATGAAGCGATATATCTTGGAAGTGGTAAGCAGTTAAAGATAGAAGCTCCATTTATTAATAAGACAAAATCACAAGTTGTAAAAATCGGACTTGATTTAAAAGTCCCTTATGAATATACATGGAGCTGTTATGAAGGAGCAGATAAGCCTTGCGGCGTGTGTGGAACGTGTATAGACAGAGCTAAGGCATTTGAGGCTAATGGAGTAAAAGACCCTGCGTTATAAAAAACGCAGGGTTTATATATTTTTTATAAAATAATTAGCACTCACCTGTTGACAGTGCTAACAACAAGTGATATAACCTGTAATAGGAAATGAGAAAAGAGCATTTTAGAAGAAAAGTAATGAAAAATTGTTCAAAGAATTACAATTGGTCTTTAAAGTGTTATCTGATAATCTTTATTTCCAAGGGAACAATAATTGGGGTTAAGAAAGAGGTGAATTGTATGAACATTCAGAAGTTTACACAGAAATCAATCGAAGCGATTAATAACTGCGAGAAGATAGCTTATGATTATGGTAATCAGGAGATTGATCAGGAACATTTTCTTTATAGCCTTATGACTATTGAAGATAGTCTTATAGCTAACCTTATAGAGAAGATGAATATTGATAAAGATATTTTCTTAAAGAATATTGAACAACTTCTTAATCAGAAGAATAAGGTATCAGGTGATGTTAAGTTATATATAAGCAATGACCTTAATAAGGTACTTGTCAATGCAGAAGATGAAGCCAAGAGAATGGGCGACTCTTATGTGTCAGTTGAGCATTTGATGCTTGCACTTATAGCAGCACCTAACAGAGCAATAAAGCAGCTCTTTAAGACATATGGAATTAACAGGGAGAGCTTTCTTTCAGTACTTGCTACTGTAAGAGGCAACCAGACAGTTACATCAGACAATCCAGAGGCAACTTACGATACACTCAATAAGTACGCTACGGATCTGGTGCAAAGAGCAGCCGACGGCAAGCTTGATCCAGTAATCGGACGAGATCAGGAAATAAGGAATGTAATAAGAATTCTTTCAAGAAAGACTAAGAACAATCCGGTTCTTATCGGTGAACCAGGTGTAGGTAAGACAGCAGTTGTTGAAGGGCTTGCACAAAGAATTGTAAAAGGTGATGTGCCAGAGAGCCTTAAAGACAAGAAGTTATTTGCTCTTGATATGGGTGCACTTGTGGCTGGTGCTAAATACAGAGGTGAATTTGAGGAAAGATTAAAAGCTGTGCTTGATGAGGTTAAAAAGTCAGAAGGCCAGATTATATTATTTATCGATGAAATTCACACAATTGTAGGTGCTGGTAAGACAGAGGGTTCTATGGATGCTGGTAATATGCTTAAACCAATGCTCGCAAGAGGTGAGCTGCATTGTATAGGTGCGACAACACTTGATGAACACAGACAGTATATTGAAAAAGACCCAGCACTTGAACGTCGTTTCCAGCCTGTAATGGTTGATGAGCCAACAGTTGAAGATACAATATCTATATTAAGGGGGCTTAAGGACAGATACGAAGTATTCCACGGTGTTAAGATTAATGATGGTGCTTTGGTAAGTGCGGCTGTGTTATCAGACAGATATATAACAGACAGATTTCTTCCAGATAAGGCAATTG
Source organism: Lachnospira sp. CLA-JM-H23 (assembly GCF_040096425.1). NCBI lineage: Bacteria > Bacillati > Bacillota > Clostridia > Lachnospirales > Lachnospiraceae > Lachnospira > Lachnospira sp. CLA-JM-H23. Next base: position 111,776 of record NZ_JBBMET010000009.1, on the reverse strand, counting down.
ATCTTGTAGATGAAGCGTGTGCAATGATTAAGACAGAACTTGATTCAATGCCGGCAGAACTTGATGAAATGCAGCGTAAGATTATGCAGCTTGAAATTGAGGAGGCAGCCTTAAAGAAGGAAACTGATAATCTTAGTAAGGAAAGACTTGAAGCTTTAAGAAAAGAGTTATCAGAACTTAAGGAAGAATTTGGCATACAGAAGGCTAAATGGGATTCTGACAAGACAAAGGTTGATAATATCAGCAAGTTAAAAGAAGAACTTGAAAATGTTAATAACCAGATTGCACAGGCAAAGAGAGAATACAATCTTGAGAAAGCAGCAGAGCTTCAGTATGGCAGGCTGCCACAGATAGAAAAGCAGATTGAAGAAGCAGAAGCCAAGGCCAAGAAAGATGGAAGCGATGATTCTTTAGTACACGAGAATGTAACAGAAGAAGAAATAGCTAAGATTATATCAAGATGGACAGGTATTCCAGTGGCCAAGTTAAGTGAGTCAGAAAGGCAGAAGACACTTAATCTTGATGAAACTCTTCATAAGAGAGTTGTTGGACAGGACGAGGCTGTAACCAAGGTTACAGAAGCTATTATCAGGTCTAAAGCTGGTATTAAAGATCCAAGCAAGCCAATTGGCTCATTCTTATTCTTAGGACCAACTGGTGTAGGTAAGACAGAGCTTGCAAAGACACTTGCAGAGAGTCTGTTTGATGATGAGAATAATATAATAAGGCTTGATATGTCGGAGTATATGGAGAAATATTCAGTATCCAGACTTATCGGAGCTCCTCCAGGATATGTAGGATATGATGAAGGTGGACAGCTTACAGAGGCAGTCCGCAGGAAACCATATTCAGTAGTATTGTTTGATGAGGTTGAAAAAGCCCACCCTGATGTATTTAATGTGCTTCTTCAGGTTCTCGATGATGGACGTATAACAGATTCACAAGGTAGGACAGTAGATTTTAAGAATACGATCATAATTCTTACAAGTAATATCGGTTCAACCTACCTTCTTGATGGAATTGATGAGAATGGTAATATTAAAGAGGGGGTTGAGGAACTTGTTATGGGAGATCTGCGTAACAGCTTCAGACCAGAATTCCTGAACCGTCTTGATGAGATTATTATGTTCAAACCTCTTAATAAGGATAATATAGGAAGTATTATTAACCTTCTTATTAATGATGTCAACAGAAGACTCGAAGATAAGGAACTTAAGGTTGTATTATCTGATACAGCTAAAGATTATATCGTTGACCATGGTTTTGACCCAATGTATGGTGCAAGACCTCTTAAGAGATATGTCCAGAAGAGCGTTGAGACACTTGCCGCTAAGCTTATACTTGCCGGCGATGTATCGACAGGGGACAAGATTCTTATAGATTGTGAAAATGGTACTTTAGTTGCTAAAGATATGAAATCATAATTTACTTCATTAGGTAACTTAAAGCGGTATATTTAATATATATACTTAAAGAAAGCTATATGTAAGGTTGTAATAAATGTTTTGAATAAATCGGACATTTGTTATAGCCTTCATATAGCTTTTTTAATAATTATACAAATTGGTTAGTCTTAGGATTGTATACATAATTGATAGCGGTGAGTTTGTCTGTGATACTGCTCTCGTCAACCATATAAGTCTTACATAATTCTGTGAGTGAGCTGTAATTATCCCTTAACTGCATGTTAACAAAGCTAAGAAGCATAACCGGGTCTTTAGGTAAATTATTCATAAAATCCTCATTTCTATACATTTTATATGTCTATATTGGTAACAAGAATTATAATACGACGCTCTAAAGGCATATGCAAATTGTAATTGAAATGTATGTTAATAAATACACAATTAGTTTACAAGTAATAAAAAACGTGCTATTATTCATATAAATAGAGTGCAAAATTACTAATATAATATTAGCGGATTTAATACAATATTTATATCAGGATTGTATGGTTTATATGCTGTATGGTTTTAGGTTGTATAAAGAGGTGGATTTCTATAGGGTGCAGTGGTTTTATAGGAATTTACGGATGGGGGACATATGTTAATATCAGAGGATATTTATAATAACAAATCATCAATGATGTATTGTATGGCATCATTTAATTCTTCATATCTTGTGCTTTTTGCAGATGACTATTTTTATAATTATGCAGGAAAGCTTGTTAATATTATTATCACAGAGATGATACATCCTGATTATGTGGGTGAATTTAAAAATGTATGTGAGAGTCTGAAAGAATCAGGTCAGTCCCAGAGAATTATAACGTGTATAAAAGGTGGTGACGGACAGTATTTTCTTGTTCATATGAGCCTTGCCAATCATGGGAATATCATTAATGAAGAGGCGGTTATAGATATGAATGTAGTTAACATTTTTATGATGGAGAAGAAATATACAAGGCTTCATAATGATGTGAACAAATACAGGACATATTTGTCAATGTATAATGATTATATGTTTGATTATGATACCGTAACAGATATGTTTTCCCTATATATATACAGAAGCTTCAAGGCAACGATAATATGCAAGATGACACTGGATAAATTCGAAAAGGTGTATATGGAATATCTAAATAATGCAAGACAAAAGCAGGATTTTACAGATTTTGTTAATAAAGTCCGTAATGCTAATGAGGGGTTTAATGGTGAGATTACAGGACCGCTTATTACAGATATGTCCAAGCTTGTTGTATATAACATTGATTGTAAGCTTACATATAAGAATAACAGAGACAGGGTTGTAATTGGGATTATCAAGTCAATTGATAAGCAGAATGAGGTCAGTTATTATGCCACACAGGAGGGGAAGGATTTCTTTACAGGGCTTCTTAATAAAAGAGCCTGCAAGGAATATGTGCAGGACTCAATTGCAACTAATAAAGATATACATTATATGGCTATGATAGATATAGATAATTTTAAAAATGTCAACGATACATATGGGCATCTGTATGGGGATAAAGTTATATTAAAAGTTGCCGCTATTATTAACAGTGCACTTAATGGAAGAGGTATTGTTGGAAGATTTGGCGGAGATGAATTCTTTATATTTACGAATTGGATAACTAAGGAAAGCCAGCTGCGTTCTATACTTACATTTATCAAGCAGAAAGTAAGGGCAGAGTTAGGTCAGGGAGAGAACAGCTGTGATGTTACTCTTTCTATGGGTGTATGTAAATATCCAGACAATGGAAGTGATTATGACTCATTATTTAATAAGGCTGATAAATGCCTTTATATTGCCAAGAATAAAGGAAAGAACAGATATATTATATATGATGCACAGAAACACGGTGATTTCCTTGATGATATGGGAAGAAAAGGATTTTCTATGGCACCTATTAAAAAAGGTGAAACATTGGCACAGGAAGTTGCTGATATGTCTATTAATCTTATAAAGAATGGAAGCAGTGTACTTGATAATGTATTACAGAGAGCCTGTAAAGCATTTGAGATTGATGGCATCAGGATATATAATGGAACAACTGGCAGGCTTATTGAATATTATGGTAATTATGTGAAGCTTCCAGACATTAATGATATAGTTAATACTAAAGAATTCTTAGGAATGTTTGATAAGAACCACTATATGACAATTGTGTACACATCGAATATAGAGTCATTTAACAAGAAGCTGTATGATGAAACAATTCAAAGTAATATCGGTGGAATGATATATAGTTACTTTACCAATCAGGCAGGAGATAATATAATTGCATCGTATGATACATTCAATAAAGGTTTTCGATGGAATGAATCAGACAAGAACTATATAATGACACTTACTAAGGTTATTGCAAGTGTGTTGTAATGTAAGAATGGAGGATTAATATGTCAGTACAGGATTATATGAGTGCTCTTAAGCTTGGAAAAAGAGAATATAATGCGTGTGTCAATAAGGGTAAATATCCATATCTTCCAGTTATGGAAAGTATGATGGATGAAGAACAGATAGATTCAGAAGTAAGTCTTGGAATAGACCAGATACCTTTAAGGCTTGTTGTTGGTACATGTACAGCAGGCAGAACTAATGCATTTGCAGATAACTGGATGCCTATTCTTGAATGGGGAAGTGAGTTCTCAGCTAAATGGGCATCACTTAGTGACAGTCAGGTTAATGAGGGAATAAGAGACCCTGTTAAAGTATATGAATATATGAATAAATTCTACGTTCTTGAGGGTAACAAGAGAGTTAGTGTTCTTAAATATTTTAATGCGGTGACGGTAAATGCACAGGTTATCCGTAAAGTGCCTAGGAAGTCTGACAATCCTGATGTTAAGATATATTATGAATTTATGGATTTTTATAAATCTACCAAGATTAATGATATATATTTTAGCAAAGAGGGCAGCTTCATAACATTTATGGAGCTTGTTGGAATTACTCCGGGACAGCCAATGGATGAAGATGACAAGAGGGATTTGGTATCAAGTTATCTTAACTTTAGAACAGCTTATGAATCAAGAGGCGGTGACAGATTTGATTATCCGGTTGGAGATGCTTTTTTAAGATTTATTCATATTCACGGATATGATACAGTACGCCATATGACACCGGAGCAGATGGATAAAAATGTAGCTAAGACCTGGGCTGAATTTGAATTATTATCAGATAACAGCGAAGTAGATTTAAGAATGGATCCGGTTACAACACAGCCAGCCAAGAAGAATATATTAAGTTATCTTCTCCCAAGGTCAGGAGGAGAGGCTAATAAAAGGCTTAAGGTTGGATTTATATACGAGAATACACCACAGACATCTGAGTGGTGTTATGCCCACGAATTGGGAAGACAGTATATTGATGAAACCTTTGGAAGCCAGATAGAAACAGTCAGTATTACTAATGTAAGACCAAAGGAAGATGATTATAATGCCATCCAGAGGCTTATTGATGATAATACGGATCTTATATTTGTAACATCGCCATCTATGATGTATGCAAGTCTTAAACAGGCAATAGCACATCCAAAGGCTAAGATACTTAACTGTTCGCTTAATATATCGCATAAGTATATAAGAACTTATTATGCAAGAATGTATGAGGCTAAGTATCTGACGGGGGTTATAGCTGGGGTTATGGCAAAGAGTGACAAGATTGGTTATGTTGCAAGCTGTCCGTTGTATGGTGTTATGGCTAATGTTAATGCTTTTGCTATGGGGGCAAGGGCGGTAAATCCTGATGTTAAGGTATATGTTGAATGGAGTGGCATTAAAGACAATGACATAGAAGCAAGATTTGCAGAACAGGGTATTAACTGTATTTCAGATCAGGATATGATAACACCTAAGAAGACATCAAGAAAGTTCGGTCTTTATGTAACGGACTCAGGTATGGTAAAGCATCTGGCAATGCCTGTATGGCACTGGGGTGTGTTCTACGAGAAGCTTATACAGAGCATATTAAGTGGTTCGTGGAAGAAGGAAGAAGAAGGAGATAAGGTATCAGCACTTAATTACTGGTGGGGTATGTCTGCTGGTGCAATTGACATAATATATGGCGGTGCAGTTCCTGATGAAACGAAAAAGGTTACATCGCTTATAAGGGAAGCAATAGTAAAAGGTGAGTTCAAGCCATTTACGGGTGAATTAAAGGATCAGGATGGAAAGGTGCACAATAAGCCAGACGAAGAACTTGATCCTGATGAGATTATTGAAATGGATTGGCTTCTTGATAATGTTGTTGGCAGAGTACCAGAATATGAAGAACTTGATGATAATTCAAAAATGCTTGTTATCAATCAGGGAATTATAGATGTGAACGATTAGTGAGGAAAGTTAAAAGGTTATGAAGATACTAGTATTAGCTGATGTTGAGTCAAAGTACCTGTGGGATTATTTTGAAAAAGAGAAGCTTGAAGGAATAGACCTTATATTGTCTTGTGGAGATTTAAAAGCAGATTATCTGTCATTTCTTGCTTCATTTTCTAAAGTGCCTATATTATATGTGCGAGGCAATCACGATGATGGCTATGCAGATAAAGAGCCAGAAGGCTGTATATGTATAGAAGATAAGATATATGTATACAATGGAATAAGAATTATGGGACTTGGCGGTTCAATCAGATACAAGAAGGGTATTAACCAGTATACACAGAATCAGATGAAGAAAAGGGCTGCTATGATGTGGCCTAAGATAAAGGTAAAGAAAGGCATTGATATACTGCTTACACATTCTCCGGCGGCAGGGCTTGGTGATGGTGAGGATAATCCACATAAGGGGTTTGAAGCATTTGTTGATATACTTGACAAATACAGTCCCAAATATTTCATACACGGGCATGTACATTTGAATTATTCAAGGGAATTCCAAAGAGAGGAGCAGTATAATAACACAACTATAATTAACGGATATGACAGGTATATATTTGAATATTGATTTTTATACAATTTATCATTAAAAAGCCCTTGCAATATAATTACAGTTATGATAGTATTGTCAAAGCAATGAAAAACAAATGTACGTCACAGAAAGACAAAACGCGCAAATTGTTTTCAGGCAATTAGAATAACAATAATTGGAGGACTATAATGAGCGAGAAGTTAAGAGTTGGTATCCTTGGTGGTACAGGCATGGTAGGTCAGAGATTTATAACATTACTTGAAAATCATCCTTGGTTTGATGTAGTGTTAGTTGCAGCAAGTGGACGTTCAGCAGGAAAGCTTTACGAAGATGCTGTTGAGGGACGCTGGAAGATGCAGACAGCAATGCCAGAATTCGTTAAGAAGATGCCTGTATATGATATGGATAAAGACTTTGATGAGATAGTATCTAAGGTTGATTTCGTATTCTGTGCAGTTAATATGCCAAAAGCAGAGATTAAGGCATTAGAAGAAAGATATGCAAAGGCAGAAGTTCCGGTTGTATCTAACAATAGTGCTAATCGTTGGACACCAGATGTTCCTATGATTCTTCCAGAGGTTAACCCAGAACATACTAAGGTTATAGAGGCACAGAAGAAGAGACTTGGAACTACAAGAGGATTTATAGCTGTAAAGCCTAACTGCTCAATCCAGAGTTATGCACCAGCATTAGCAGCTCTTAAGGAATTCGAGCCAAAGCTTGTTGTAGCTACTACATATCAGGCTATTTCTGGAGCTGGTAAGACATTTGAACAGTGGCCAGAGATGGTTGAAAATATAATTCCATATATCGGTGGAGAAGAAGAAAAGTCAGAAAAAGAACCTCTTAGAATTCTTGGTACAGTTGAGAATGGTGAAATCGTTCCTGCTGCTGAGCCAGTTATTACTTGCCAGTGCTTAAGAGTTCCAGTTCTTGATGGACATACAGCGGCAGTATTTGTTAACTTTGGTAAGAAGCCTACTAAGGAACAGATTATCGAAAAATGGAGAAACTTCAAGGGAGCACCACAGGAGCTTGATCTTCCATCAGCACCAAAGCAGTTTATCCAGTATCTTGAAGAAGATGACCGTCCACAGGTTAAGCTTGATGTTAATTATGAGCATGGAATGGGAATTTCACTTGGCAGATTAAGAGAAGACAGTGTATTTGATTACAAGTTTGTAGGTCTTTCACATAATACATTAAGAGGAGCAGCAGGTGGAGCTGTATTATGTGCAGAACTTCTTAAGGCTCAGGGTTACATTACAGCTAAATAAGATATCAGAATAATTAGTATATAATAGCTATAATATTGACAGGCGGTTTAGTGTGAGCCATCAATTAATAGTTATTAAGATTAATAAATATATAAGGAAGATGAAAAGGCGTTGAGCCTAATTATCTTCCTTATTTATTTGGAAAATTATACGGAATTTGCAAAAACTTACAATATATCTTATAATATTACAAATATATGGAAGCGTGGAGATGTATGGAATATGAAGAATAATTATTTTTACGCAATGCTGTCAAGAATGAAATATATCAACAGATGGGGGCTTATGAGAAATACACGCAATGAGAACTTGTCCGAGCATAGTCTTGAAGTTGCGTTTATTGCACATGCACTTGGTGTTATTAATAATGAAGTGTTCGGCGGGGATATTAATGCAGAACGTCTTGCGGTACTTGGAATGTATCATGACGTGACAGAGATAATTACAGGGGATATGCCAACGCCTGTTAAGTATTACAGTCCATATATAAGAAATGCGTATAAAGAAGTCGAGCAGGTGGCTAATGAGCAGATGTTATCAGGACTTCCAGAAGTTCTAAGGGCAAGATATGAAGGGCTTCTTTTAGAAACAGAAAATGAAGCAGGATTATGGGAGTATGTTAAAGCAGCTGACAGAATTTCAGCTTATATAAAGTGTATAGAGGAAAAGAAAATGGGGAATTGCGATTTTCTTGAGGCAGAAAAGACAATATATAATTCTATTAGGGATATGAAGATAAAAGAAGCTGATTATTATATGAAAGAATATATACCAGCATTTTTTAAGACTTTAGATGAGTCAAAATAGCTATGGTTTATAAATAATAGCGTTAATATTAAAAATCTATCTGTCAGATAGTGAAAAATAGTATAAAGAATGGAGTGATGATATGGGAAAATCCGTATATATAGCGGAAAAACCGAGTGTTGCACAGGAATTTGCCAAGGCACTGCATACGGATTTTAAAAGAAAAGATGGTTATCTTGAGGCGGATAATCATATAGTTACATGGTGTGTTGGACATCTTGTTACAATGAGTTATCCGGATGCCTATGATGAGAAATTGAAAAGGTGGAGTTTTGATACACTTCCATTTATTCCGCAGACTTTTAAATATGAAGTTATTCCAGCTGTTCAGAAGCAGTTTGATATAGTAAAAGGCATTTTAAACAGAGCTGATGTTGATACAATATATGTATGTACTGATTCGGGACGTGAGGGAGAATATATATACAGGCTTGTAAGGCAGGAAGCCAAGGTAAAGGACAAGCAGGAAAGGCGGGTATGGATTGATTCCCAGACAGAAGAAGAGATTCTTAAAGGTATTAATACCGCTAAAGATATATCAGAATATGATAATCTAAGTGATGCTGCATACTTAAGAGCAAAAGAAGATTATCTTATGGGTATCAATTTTTCGAGGGTTCTTACATTAAAATATGGAAGAAATATTGCCAATTATCTTCATCTTGACAGGGCAGTTGTGTCTGTTGGGCGTGTTATGACCTGTGTTCTGGGAATGGTTGTAAGAAGGGAAAGAGAGATAAGAAGCTTTGTCAAGACACCATTCTACAGGGTTATTGGAACAGCGGATATTAATGATCATACATTTGATGCCGAGTGGAGAGTGTGTGAGGCAAGCAGATATTATAATACACCATATCTATATAAGGATAATGGGTTTAAGGATAAGGATAAAGCAAGGGAGCTTGTGGATATTTTATCAGAACCACTCCCTGCAGAGGGCGTTGTAAAGGAAGCTTCAAGGAAAAAGGAAACAAAAAATCCTCCGTTATTGTATAATCTTGCAGAAATACAGAACGAATGTAGTAAATTATTCAAGATAAGTCCTGACCAGACACTTAATATAATTCAGGAGTTATATGAAAAAAAGCTTGTTACATATCCAAGAACAGATGCGAGAGTGCTATCAACTGCTGTCTGTAAGGAAATATACAAGAATATAGGAGGCCTAAGAAATTATGCACCAGCCAGAGAGTATGCACAGCAGATATTAGATAGTAATATGTACAAAGGAATTGAGAAGACGAGGTATTGCAATGATAAAGCAATAACTGACCATTATGCCATTATTCCTACAGGACAGGGATTTGGAAGTTTATCATCGTTATCATCAACTGCACAGAAGACATATGAGATAATTGTCAGAAGATTTCTGAGCATATTCTATCCAGCGGCTATATACCAGAAGGTGAGCATTACCTCAGTTGTAAAAGATGAACAGCTTTATGCTACATTTAAAGTGCTTGTAGACGAGGGCTACCTTAAGGTTGCGAAGAATTCATTCGGAAAGAATAAGATGGCAGATACAGATAAAAATCAGGATGAGCAGGAAAATGCAGATACATCACTGATAGAAAGTCTTAAAAGCTTAAAAAAGGGTTCGCCGATATCATTTAAGGAATTTAATATAAAGGAAGGTGAAACATCGCCACCTAAGCGTTACAATTCGGGTTCAATTATTCTTGCTATGGAAAATGCAGGGCAGTTAATAGAAGATGAAGAATTGAGGGCACAGATAAAGGGTAGTGGAATTGGTACGAGTGCAACAAGAGCAGAGATACTTAAAAAGCTTAACTCCAACCAATACATTTTTACTAATACCAAGACCCAGATAATAACACCTACCCTGCTTGGTGAAATAATATATGATGTTGTCGATAATTCTATTAAGCAGTTGTTAAATCCTGAACTTACAGCAAGCTGGGAAAAGGGGCTTACATATGTTGCTGAGGGAAGTATAACCGCCGACGAATATATGCAGAAGCTGTCAGGCTTTGTTGGAAGAAGAACATTAGCGGTTAAAGACCTGCGTAATCAGGCACAGCTTGTTACGTTATTTAATGAGACCGCAAAAAATTATAAATAAGGAGGAAAGTTATGAACGAACAGATTACAATCAAAGAGTTGTTTAGTCTTGATAAGACTATAGCCGCAGGAATATTTGAAGGTGCTGTGTATCCTTGGGAGGTATTATCAAAGATTGGTGATTATATTGTTGGACTTGGTAATTCACTTCCACAAAAGGAATATTATAAGAGAGGTGATAACATATGGATACATAAGGAAGCAACAGTATTTGACTCGGCGTATATAGCAGGTCCTGCTATTATATGCAAAGGTGCAGAAGTAAGGCATTGTGCATTTATAAGAGGAAAGGCTGTTGTAGGAGAAAATGCAGTCGTTGGTAATTCAACAGAGTTAAAAAATGTCATATTGTTCGATAATGTGCAGGTTCCTCATTATAATTACGTGGGAGATTCAATATTAGGCTATAAGGCACATATGGGTGCAGGTTCAATTACATCTAATGTAAAGTCTGACAAGAAGCTTATTACAATAAAAGGACCAGATGGAAATATAGACACTGGAATTAAGAAAATAGGAGCATTTCTTGGTGATAATGTTGAGATAGGATGTGGCAGTGTACTTAATCCAGGTACTATAATTGGAAGGAATAGTAATATATATCCGCTTTCAAGTGTCAGAGGTTGTATTAAATCGGGTTCAATCTATAAAAATAGGGCTGAAGTGGTTGAAAAATATTAAGAGTATATGTTATTATGTCCAAAGTATAAATGTGAACACAATGTGAACATTTATAAAATAATAAAAAAATAAGGTGAGGTAAAGATATGAAAGCTTTTAAGGGAATTGGTTCTCAATTGGTATTATCGTTTGCCGTTGCAGTATGCGTTGCAATAATTCTTGTATCGCTTGGTTCTATCAGGATAACTAAGACATCGATAAATGCAAACACAGAAGTGACAAGTGAGCAGACATTGGATAATGTTCAAGAGGGATTTACAACATATTTAAAGACTCTGTCACAGCCAGTCGACCTTCTTACACGTAAGAATGAGATTAAGCATTTGGAAGATCAGGGGGAGCTTGATGATAATGTTAAGGCAATAAAAGATTCATTAGTTGCATCTGTTAAGGTAACTAATGGAGCAGAACTTGCTTTCTTTACAACTAAAACAGGTTTAAGAGTTGATGGATGGGCAGAGATTAACCCAGAGACAGGTAAGACAGCTAATAAGGGAGGTCTTACAAGAGGTGTTAACGATACAAGCAAGAGCTGGTATCAGAACTGTATAGGCTCTAAGGCAAGAAATACTATATATTCACAGTTCTCAGATCCATATGTAGATTCATCATCAGGAAAGACTATATTCACAGTTTCACAGGAAATTAAATATACAGATGGTGCTAACTATGGTGCCGTAGGGCTTAATATTGATTTCGCAGAAGTTGAGGATTATGTAAAAAATATAGGACTTCTTAATACAGGATATGTAATACTTGTTAATAAAGATGGAAAGATTCTTGTAGATAATGATAAGAATACTAATGTCCAGGATAATGTAACATCGCTTGAGTGCTGGAATACAATTAAGAATCTTTCGGAAGACCAGTATGACACAACATTTTCTTTTGATGAAAAGATTAATGGGGAGTCAGTACATATTGTAACTTCAAAGGATGCTGTTACAGGCTGGACACTTATGGGATTTATCAGTGAATCAGAGACACAGGCAGTTGTTAATAAGATTGCACAGACAACAATTGAACTTGCTATTATTGCACTTATAATTGGTATTGTTATAGCTTTAATTATAACAAGAGCGGTTACTAAGGAACTTAAGACACTTAATAATGCTATGAATATGATGGCTAATGGTAAGCTTACATATAGAATTAATGTAAAGAGCAAGAATGAGCTTGGTCAGGCAGAGGCTAACTACAATGTTATGGCAGACCAGATATCATCACTTATTAAGGGTGTTGAAGAAAAGTCTGGTGTACTTATAACTGCTTCACAGAAGATTTCAAATGTAAGTGAATCAACAACAGAGACAGTGAATCAGGTATCAGAGGCTATCCAGAGCGTATCAATCGGAGCTTCAGGACAGGCAGAGAGTACACAGAAGGCAACTTCTGAGGTTGAATTACTTGCTTCTAAGCTTCACGAAACAAAGGCTTATGTAAGTGATATTAATGATATGTCAGTTGAAACTAAGCAGCTTAGTGATCAGGGTCTTACAATTGTTGATGATCTTATTGAAAAGGGCGAAAAGTCAAAGGATAATTCAAGATTTTCTAAGAACGTAGTTAATGAGATGATTGAAAGTATCAATAAGATTAATTTCATATCAGATGCTATTACTGAGATCACAGAACAGACTAACTTGCTTTCTCTTAATGCAAGTATTGAAGCTGCAAGAGCAGGTGAGAGTGGAAGAGGTTTTGCAGTAGTTGCTGACGAGATCAGAAAGCTTGCAGAACAGTCACAGTCATCTACAGATGAGATTAAGCAGATTGTTAAGGAAATAAGTGCTAAATCAGTAGTTGCAGAAAAGACTATGGACGAAAGCGTTGATATAATTGATGAACAGAATAAGTCAATTAATGATGCCAAAGAATTATTTGGACATATATCAGATGCTGTCAATGCATTAAAGGAAGGTCTTGATAATATAGCCTCTCTTAATGAGCAGATGGATGCAAGCCGTGAAAATGTTGTTAAGAGTATGGAAGACGTAGCTTCTGTATCTACAGAAACAGCAGCTGCTTCAGAAGAAGTATCTGCATCGGCAGAAGAAGTTAATGCAACTATGCATACACTTAACCAGTTTACAGTTGAACTTGATGAAATTGCTACTCATTTAACAGAAGCAATTAACAGATTTGAGCTTTAATTACATTTTCCGATAAATTTTGATATTTTTTACACAATCATAATTGACTTACGCAGTATGATGTGAGAAAATAATGCAAGGATAAAGGGGTTCGGTTATGTCCGGATCCCTTATATAACGAAAGGAGTAATAAGATGATTTATACACAGGAAGTTGAAAACATGTGTCCAGTAGCACAGGGCGTTCATCATGGCGCTGCTCCAGTTCCTACAGAAGGAAAGTGGGTACAGAATAAGGAAGTTAAGAATATTTCAGGTTTTACACATGGTGTTGGCTGGTGTGCTCCTCAGCAGGGTGCATGTAAGCTTACATTAAATGTTAAGGAAGGTATTATTCAGGAAGCTTTAGTTGAAACAATCGGATGTTCAGGTATGACACATTCAGCAGCTATGGCCGCTGAAATCTTACCAGGCTTAACAGTTATGGAAGCTTTAAATACAGACTTAGTATGTGATGCTATTAATACAGCTATGAGAGAATTATTCTTACAGATTGTATATGGCAGAACACAGAGTGCTTTCTCAGAAGGCGGTTTAGCAGTTGGTGCTGGTCTTGAGGATCTTGGTAAGGGACTTCGTTCACAGGTTGGTACTATGTATGGTACTCTTGCAAAGGGACCACGTTACTTAGAGATGGCAGAGGGATATGTAACAGGTATCGCTCTTGATAAGGATGATCAGATTATTGGTTATAAGTTCGTTAACCTTGGTAAGATGACAGACTTCATTAAGAAGGGTGATGATCCTAACACAGCATATGAGAAGGCAGCTGGACAGTATGGCCGTGTTGCTGATGCAGTTAAGATTATTGATCCTAGAACAGATGAAGAGGTTAAGTAAGGAGGACGAATATAATGGCATTATTTGAATCATATGAGAGAAGAATTGACCAGATCAACGCTGTGCTTAACAGCTATGGTATCTCATCTATAGAAGAAGCTGAGAAGATTACTAAAGATGCTGGTTTAGACGTATATAACATGGTAAAGGGCATTCAGCCTATCTGCTTCGAGAACGCTTGCTGGGCTTATATTGTCGGTGCAGCTATCGCAATCAAGAAGGGTGCTAGAAAGGCTTCAGAAGCTGCTGCAGCTATCGGTGAAGGTCTTCAGGCATTCTGTATTCCGGGTTCAGTTGCTGACCAGAGAAAGGTTGGTCTTGGACATGGTAATCTTGGTAAGATGCTTCTTGAAGAAGATACAGAGTGTTTCGCTTTCTTAGCTGGTCACGAATCATTCGCTGCTGCTGAAGGTGCTATTGGTATCGCAGAGAAGGCTAACAAGGTTAGACAGAAACCACTTAGAGTTATTCTTAATGGTCTTGGTAAGGATGCTGCTAAGATTATCTCAAGAATTAACGGATTCACATTCGTTGAGACAGAGATGGATTATGCTACAGGCGAAATTAAGGAAATCGAAAGAATTGCATATTCTGACGGACTTCGTTCTAAGGTTAACTGCTATGGTGCTAACGATGTAACAGAAGGTGTTGCAATTATGTGGAAGGAGAATGTTGATATCTCTATCACAGGTAACTCAACTAACCCTACAAGATTCCAGCACCCAGTTGCAGGTACATACAAGAAAGAAAGACTTGAAGCTGGCAAGAAGTACTTCTCAGTAGCTTCAGGTGGTGGTACAGGTCGTACACTTCATCCAGATAATATGGCAGCAGGTCCTGCTTCTTATGGTATGACAGATACTATGGGACGTATGCACTCAGATGCACAGTTCGCTGGTTCATCTTCAGTTCCTGCCCATGTAGAAATGATGGGTCTTATCGGTATGGGTAACAACCCAATGGTTGGTGCTACAGTTGCTGTTGCTGTTTCTGTACAGCAGGCTGCTGATGAAGGTAAGTTCTAATTAATCTAATATAGAATAAGCGTTAAACCGCTGTAATCACTGGGATTGCGGCGGTTTTTGCATTATATACGATTAAAATAAATATATTCTGAAAATGTATAAAATAACGTGAATTTATAGACGTAACTAACAAGTAACTAACAGGTAACTAACAGACGTAACTAACACATAACTAACAAAAAACAGACTGCAGTATGTGATAATCAGCAGTCTGTTTTGATATTATATTATGGATTAGGAAGGTCGATTTTAATAAGTTCTTCACGAAGTTGATCTACAGTTCTGTGGGTATATACAGCTTCTGTAACATCTTCTATAACGTGGCCAACGATTATCTTTAATACATATTCGTTCATATTAGCTGCTTTAGCAGCATTGATAAATGTATGTCTTGTATCATGTGGTTTATGCTTCAGGTTAAGCTTCATCATAACTTTATTAAAGCGACCACGATATTTGTCATAAGTAAGATACGTACCTTGTTGTCCATTTTGATCATTAAACAGATAAGCACTATGCATTTGTATGGCTTTATCATAATTCTGTTTAACAAGCTTCTGGATGGCTGGATGAATAGGTATAGTACGATTACGGCCAGCATCAGTTTTCAGACCGCCGGTGAAGGACCAGTTATCTAAATCTATATCAGCTATCTTAAGAATAGCCAGCTCCTGAGGCCTCCAACCGCTGTATATGCCTATTAAAACCATATCAGTGAATGGATATGTTATGTTATCCCACAGCTTCATTATCTCCTCATCAGAGAATGGTACACGCTTTATTTTG
Organism: Lachnospira sp. CLA-JM-H23; assembly: GCF_040096425.1. Taxonomy (NCBI): domain Bacteria; kingdom Bacillati; phylum Bacillota; class Clostridia; order Lachnospirales; family Lachnospiraceae; genus Lachnospira; species Lachnospira sp. CLA-JM-H23. Next base: position 95,778 of record NZ_JBBMET010000009.1, on the reverse strand, counting down.
GTTTCTCCACGTGATACACTTTCACAAAGGGCTGCATAATCTTTATCAACGATATCATTTTTCAGACAATATCGATACATAAGATTATATAAGCTTTTCATACGTTGTTTGGTAGCTTCACCAACATTAGCATTATGTATTGTTCCTTCAAGATGATTAGCCCGGATATCTTTCATACGCATCTTGTGAAGCGGTTTGGAATGATTAAAAGCACTTATCCAACTTCTTACACCACTTTGAGATATTTTTAAAAAATGTTCAGAGCTCCATTTGTCGTATACTTCTTCAAATGTTATGTTATTGATTTCTATATCATATGGATTTTCATTGTAATTAATAAGAGCAGTAAGAGCTTCCTGTCTTGTGGGAAAATATCCAATAGTCATGTAGAGCTGTTTGGTTTTTCCAGTTTTTTCATCAATATCCCAGCCTTTTGTTTTACGAGCAACCCATGGTTTACGTCTTCTTCCAGATAGCTTATATACGCTACCCATTCCATTAGCTAATTTCATATTATCATTCCTTTCGTTAATCGAAGTTGCACCGGTGTAACTTATTAATTGGTTAAATTAGAGTATAAAAATAACACCTACTTGCAAAAGTGGTGTCAGGAATGATATAATACAGCTTGTTCAGGGCGGTATTATATCATAGGCACAGCTAACTTATGTAAGTATCGTGGTAAAGGCTCTTGTGTTGGTAGCACAAGGGTTTTTATTAACATTATTAAATGTAGAAAAAAGTTATATTTTATCGACTAAAAAGTTGTAAAAAAAGTGAAAAAAAATTGACATTCAACAACCATAATGTTATTATTTGATTGTGGTTCACGTTATGGAATTTAATGCTATAATAGGGTTTACCTAACGGCCAAAAATTCTTGTGAATTGATTAGTTGTAAAGAACATATTTAAATGTTCGTATATATTTTATGAGTTTAGCTAGTGATGTTTTTGGTGTGTACCAAAAAAGGTTCACTAGCTATTCTTCTTTTAATTGAGATTGATAATTTTCCCAATAATCTAGACACATTACACATCGTTTGAAGTAAGTGTTATCTTTAAGTAGTTCAGGTGTTGATTTCAAAAACATATCTTTGCAAAGAGTACGCATAGTATTAATATCAAGTAAATCTATATTGGCTAATATTAAAGCAGGAACTTTCTTAATGTCTTCTTGTTCTTCAATGCCAGCCTTAAGTTAATTAAAATTAGTATAGTGTGGCAATTTGCTAATTGTTTTCTTTACAGATGTGCCAAGTATTAAATCAATTGTGCTGTGCTTATCTACATATACTTTTAAGTGAGAATCTGGTATTAATGTGTAATTTGCTTTTTTAATATATTTATATACAGGCATAAGCAGATTGCAAGGTATAGATTTGAATCGCACAGTACACATTTCTTTAGCAGAAAAATTTTTGTTATCATAAATAATATCCTCAAATATAAGTGCAGTATCAACTAGACCATATCCGTATTTGTTTAGAATGTTATCTCGGTATCCGACAGCAATAGCTAATGGTTTTGAAGATAAATCCATATTATCAAGGTCATCTAATCCAACAATTATTGATTCTGCATTAGCTGAATCAAGGTTTTCATCAACAATTTTTCGAACAATGCGCTTAGTGTCACGAATTCTAATTGGAGATATTCCAGGAACAACTTTGTTAAGTGTACTAAATACTTTTAGATAATTATCTGTTTGTATTTCAGTAACGGGTATTTTTTGCCCGTTAGGAAGAATAATAGTATTTTTGGTTTCAATTAATTTACGTTCCCCTTTTTTAAATGATATAAATACAAAATGTTCGTCAATATTGTCTAGTTGTTCATTTGTAAGACAAGATAAGAAATCTGCTACAATGTTACGAATATTTTCATCGGTGAAAGAATATCCTAAAAATACTATTGGTGACTCAGAAAATAGAGTAAGCATTTTAGCAATAACTAGCTTTCTTGAATCAGTAAATTCTTTATAGTCTTTTTCAGTAATAATGATAGAATCGGCATCAGTGACACATCCATGTATTTTATAAATTTCTGCTGAATTATAACTGTCAGCGGAAAATAATTCATACTGGTGTCTGAAAACAGTGTAATCATTATTAAAAATCTCCTTTTCCAGAAATTGATCATAATTAGTGGTTATGACAGCAGAAACTTTATTTTTTAGGTTTTGGAATAATTCTTTTTCTTTGTTAAGATAATTCGCTGATTTTAATGTTCTTCTTGAGCATTATGGAATAGGATATGTTAGATATAAGCTTGTAAATGGAGACAAGGAATGCCCTCTGGATACAGTGCCTGAGCTTGCAGGGCTTTCAGATGTAGTATGGAATGACAATTTTATTATGGCAGTTCCTATGATGTTTTATAAATCAGCCAGATATAAAGGAAGAGGCAAGAGCATATTTGATGCCAAAATAGATAATTTTGATGCACTAGATGAGACTTGGTCACAGTGGATGGATGCCTTAAGGAAAAACAGAACAAAGGAATACATTCCAGAAAATATGCTCCCAAGAAATCCGTACACAGGAAAGGTTTTAAAGCCCAATGCCTTTGATAATGCTTATATAAGTACAGAGGCAAGTATGAAAGAGGGACAAACTAATAAAATAGACCTAGTACAGGGGAATATTCCCCACGAAAGCTACCTTGCAACATATATAACAGCATTAGATCTCTGTTTACAAGGTATTATGAGTCCATCAACGCTGGGTATAGATGTTAAGAAGCTGGATAATGCGGAAGCACAGAGAGAAAAGGAAAAAGCAACATTATATAGCAGAAATAACATTGTAGGACAGTTGCAGAAGGTGCTTCCAAAGCTTGTAGATATAGTATTTAAGGCTATGGATACATTTCATAAGACACCAATTAAGGATATAGATATTGATGTGACATTTGGCGAGTATGCGAATCCTAGTTTTGAGAGCCAGGTTGAGACAGTCAGCAAGGCTAAGCAGGGCGGTATTATGAGCATAGAGGCATCTGTTGATGAGCTGTATGGAGATACCAAGGATGATGAATGGAAGCAGGAAGAGATTGCAAGGCTTAAGGCTGAACAGGGTATATCTGATATGGAAGAGCCGGCACTTAATATGCAGGCAGATGACTTCACAGTTGATGGCGCTGATAACAGTTTCACAGGTTTTGATAACAAGTGAGGTAACTTATGGCACTTAACACAGATTATGACATAGAGAAAGCCTTTAGAGCTATAGAAGATGAGCTGATAGCTTCAATGATACGGAATCTTGACGGCCACAGGGCAGAAGAGACTAAAGAGGGATTTAACTGGACACAATGGCAGGTGGAACAGATAAAGGCGTTGGAGAGATATAAGGCTGAAAACAAAAAGAAGTTTAAAAAGTCATTCAGTAATATCAATGATTCGATAGATGCAATGATATACGCTGCCAGGCAGGCAGGCGGTACAGAGCAGGAACAGAAGATATTAAGGGCAATTAAAAAAGGGCTTAAAGCATCCAAAGTGTCACAGGGCACTGAGGGTGCTTTTTTTAAATTAAATACCAGGAAGTTAGATGCACTTATAAAAGCCACAAAGGCGGATTTTACTAGAGCTGAACATTCTATGTTAAGAATGTCGGAGGATAAATACCGGCAGATAATATTCAATGCTCAGGTGTATGCGAATACGGGTGCAGGAACATATGAGAAAGCAGTTGATATGGCTACAAGAGATTTTCTTAAAGCTGGTATTAACTGTATTGAATATGCGAATGGCAGCAGGCATACAGTAAAAGATTATGCCAGAATGGCTATTCAGACAGCCAGCAAGCGTGCATATCTAACTGGAGAGGGAGAAATGAGACAGTCTTGGGGAATTAGTACAGTTATTATGAATAAGCGTGCTAATGCCTGTCCTAAGTGCCTTCCATTTGTTGGAAAGGTGCTGATAGATGATGTGTGGAGTGGAGGTGATGCAAGTGATGGTAATTATCCGTTAATGTCTTCGGCAATAGCAGCGGGTCTTTACCATCCTTGACGACCTAATTGCAAAGACGTACATACAACATATTTCCCTGAGCTGGATGAAGAGCCAGACAGTAAGTTTACCAAGGAAGAGTTAGAAAAGGTCAATGAAGATTACAAGCAGGATCAGAAGCAGCAATATGCAGGCAGGATGGTTGAGAAGTTTGACAGGTTGGCTAAGTACTCATTAGACCCGGATAATCAGAAAATGTATGCGGCTAGAAAGGAACAGTGGGAGCAAAGTATATTATTTAATGGTAGTTCTGAAAAACATATTGAGGAATTACATAAGAATGATATAATGAATTTATCAGATAAAGAATTACAAGCAGTTACACAATATAAGAGCTTTGAAGCATATATTATAAATGATGTTTTAAGAAATGCAAATGATTTATCAAATTTAAAATCAGAACATAAACAACTTGTAAACAATTTAGATGCAGCACTGTCAAAAATATCAAAATTCAATGGGGATTTAATAAGAACTGTTGATTTTTCTGACAGGAAGGATGAGCAAGATAGAATTAAAGAATTTGTAAGTGAATATGTTGAAGGAACAATAATAACAATTAAACAATACTGGAGTACATCAAAGACAGAAGGATATAATGATTTAGCAAAAATAAAAATTTATATACAAAATACAAAAAATGGGCGAGATATAAGTTCTATTGGCTTAAATGAAAATGAAGTCCTTTATGAGCGAAATAGTAAATTTAAAGTTATTTCAAAAATATTAGTCGGGGAGATTTGGCATATTCTTTTAGAGGAGGCGGATTAAATGAAGTTAACAGCAAGAGAATGGCTTTTACTACCAGAAGCAGAGCAAATGCAAAGAGGAAAAGAACTTTCTCCAGAAGAATGTTTTAAACTTAGGATGGAACTTAGTGAAGTTAATTTTACGGAGGAGGAAAAACAAAAATTAACAAAAGAAGAACGTGAGAGATTTATAAATCCACCGAAGAGAACTGATGAGGAAATAGAAAAAAATAATAGAACAACATTTAAAGTTTTACAGAATTGGAAAATTTTACCTAAAGATATAACATTTGAAGAATGGATAAAAGCAGGTAAACCTCTTAATTATTAATATAGGTGTATTTATATATCAAGTGACGCACTTGGTATAAATGAATATAATGTGGGTAAGATAAGTGATTATGCAGAAATTAAGTATTTACGAGAAAGATATGATAAAGTTGAAGCAGAATATATTACGTTAATAAAAAGAAATGGAGGTAAATTATGCCAGTAAAATATCCAGAAGCCACAGCTGGCTCAATGAATATATGAATGTAGATGAACTTATAGAGCACGGCGCCCTCATCTGGGAAGCTCATTGGAATAATGATGGAAAGATATGTGAAGATAAATTTGCTATATCACAGGAAAGCAGTGATTATTATCTTAATGATGGGACAAGGGTAGATTTTGACATTATGCGTGATGACGTCTTTGACAGACTTATAAAAGCAAATGAATATGATCACAGAGATGACATTGATGGCAATGATAATTCAATCTCAGATAATAATGCTGAAACTGATGTAGTTGATACAGAGCAGTTACAGTATCAGATTGGAGATTGCGTTGAGTATAATACAATATATGCTTCATCAACATCAGAATCCGGACTTACACCATCAGAGGGATTTAATAGTGGAACAATTACAAGGGTTATTCCTTGGGCGGTCAATCCTTACTTAATAAATAATGGAACAGGTTGGGTCAACGATTGCTGTATTATATCAAGCGACAATTCAAATGATGAAGGCTGCGATAATGCAGATATAAAAGTTGGTGATAAAGTAAGAGTTATTCTTAATGTCGATTATGACACTGACCGAGCATTTAACCTTTACTATGATGAATATGATGTTATTCAGATTAATGGTGATCGTGCAGTAATTGGTATTGGTAATACAGTAACAAGTGCAATTAATATCCGTAACATTGAAAGAGTTTAATATTATAATGTGATAAGAATTCTATAAAATAAGGTAGAAACTCCTACTCATCCATTTCTGTTTCTATCAGTTCCCTGCTGGCATATAAAAACACACGCATTATGCGCATAAAATATTGACATTATGCGTATAATGTGTATAATATAATTATAGATAAGATACCAAGGAAGGAGATGAGTTGATGACTGTCAGAGAGCTTGATAAGCTTATAAGAAATGACGGTTGGTATCTCGTTAAGCAAGTTGGTTCGCATATGCAGTATAAGCATCCAACTAAAGCAGGAAAAGTAACGATACCTAACCATAGAGGAGATGTCGATATACGAACGGCTAACTCAGTACTTAAGCAGGCAGGACTTAAATAGTCCTGCACAGCTTATAATAATGGTTAGAGAATATAGATTATAGAAAGAAGGTTGTTAATTATGAAACTAGTATATCCAGCAGTTTTTACACCTTGTATAGAAAAAGAAGGTTACACAGTAGAAGTTCCAGACCTTCCAGGATGTGTTACAGAAGGAAAAGACTTAGTAGATGCTATTGAAATGGGAGTAGATGCGGCTAGTGGTTGGGTACTAGGTGAATTAGAAGAAGGAAATAATATTCCAGCTCCATCATTACGGAAGGAAAATATAAAACTTGAAGACCCAGAAAGCTTTGTAAGTATGCTTGTATTAGATATGGATGCTTATGCTGAAAAGTATGGTGATAAAACAGTAAGAAAAAATATAACCATACCAGCTTGGTTAAACACATATGGAGAAAAGAATAATATTAATTTTTCACGTGTTCTTCAAGATGCACTTTTAAAAAGAGCAAGTAACTAAATATGTGAAAAACAGTGTACAATAATACAAGAATTAGTGTGTAAGTAACAGGTAACTTACAAATAGGGCTTTAACCCTGATAAATAGCGGGTTCACAGTTTCTGTACAGCAGGCTGCTGATGAAGGTAAGTTCTAATAGAAAGCTAGCATTTATGCTGTTTAGAGAGCTTTTAGAGAAATCTAAAGGCTCTCTTTTTGATATTCATTGTGGGATGTGGACATCGATAAATGATTAAATGTCCACATCTTTTTTATTAAATAAATGTCTTGTCTTGCTAATGAAAATGTAGTATATTAACAATAGTTTCTTGAACGACAACTAAATATTTTAGCGTGATAAGCAGCTTATAATGGAATGTGTGCTGCTTTTATCACATTGATGGAGGAATTGTTATGAAGAGTATATATTTGCTTAAAGAAGATTTTAAAGATTTTCCAATCGGAGAGTTTCCATATGATAAGAATCATTCGGCAATGGGAGAGTATCATTTTGTGCAATATCCAGGGTATTATGGAAAATGGTATGACCCAGTGTGTAATTACAGATATAACGGACAGGGTGCTTCATGGGTTATTACGGAGTATTGTGGGAAGCATTATATGGAGCAGATGAGACTTCATAATACAGAGCCACATAGAACTTTTCCGACACTTGAAACAGGGGACAGATTTTGGAAAGATTATGATATAGAGGCAAGTGTCAGAATGTTTAACACTAAATGGGGAAATGCCGGTATTGGTTTCTGTGCACAGAATTCGCTTAATATGCTTGTATTTATGTTTGAGGATAAGCAGGTAAAGCTTGTTTACCGCCATAAAGAAAATGTTGAAGAGCTTGAAAGTAAAGCATTTGATTATAATAGTGACGATACATATATATTAAATGTAAGTGTTAACGGCAGTCATGTTGAGTGCTATGTTAATGGCACTAAATATATAGATATTGATACAGTTTATGCTGTACAGGGGGGAAAGGCAGCAATTACGGCTACTATACCAGCGGCATTTGGCTACATTAATGTCAATGTAGATGAAAAGACAGATGAAAGAATTAAAGCTAAGAGGGAAGAATACAGTAATAAATGCACAGAAGCACAGAGCAGATATCCAAAGATGAAGCTTGTTAAGAAGATAGACCTTAAAGGCTGTGGAACAGGAAGACAGGTGCGTTTTGGACACCTGCTTGGTAATGGAGAGTATCAGATGGTGCTTGCCCAGTGTCAGAAAAGAGTCAACAGAGATGCATATGGAACTATAAGCTGTCTTACAGCTATGGATTTGGATGGTAATATATTATGGCAGTATGGTGAACCTACAGATAATATGGAGATAGGAAATATATCTGCTGATATGCCAATGCAGATATATGATATTGATGGTGATGGATACGATGAGGTTATAACTGCCAAGAATTTCGAGGTGCTTATACTTGACGGAAAGACAGGAAATGTTAAGAAAAGAGCAAAGACACCATTATCGACAATGGAAGAAGATGGCACAATTATAGGTGTTCCTGATGGAGAATATGCATTTGACAGAATTAACCCTGATGGAATGAGGATATGCAATTTCAGAGGACTTGATAAGCCAGGGGATATTCTTATTAAGGACAGATATTGCAGGGTATATGCGTTAAATGATGACCTTGAAGTTATGTGGCATTTTCAGAGTGATAAGAATACAGGACATTTTCCATTTGCAATTGACATTAATGGTGATGGCTATGATGAACTGCTGGTTGGATATAATATGCTTGATTGTAATGGAAAGAAAATGTGGACTATGCCGTTTAAGGTAGACCACATTGATGAAATTGTACCAGGAAGATTTGAAACAGGTCCTAATAAAGGGAAAAAATTCTTTGCGTGTGTTGCAGGTACACAAGGTTTTATTCTTTGTGACTTTGAAGGTAATATTTTAAAACAGGACGGAATTGGACACGCACAGAGAGTGAGTCTTGCTAATTACTGTCCGGATAAAGAAGGATATGAGATGGCTGTAGTTAATTTCTGGGGACATCAGGGCATTATATATTTCTACGACAGTGAAGGCAATGATATGTGGGAAATGGAGAATGAGCTTAATGGTAATCTTCTTACACCGGTTAACTGGACAGGTGATGGACAGGATTTCATACTTCTTAATGCAGATGTTAAGAGAGGTGGAATGATAGATGGTAATGGAATACAGGTTGTAAAGTTCCCTGATGACGGACACCCAACTCTTTGCACGGAGGCGGTTAATCTTTTAGGTGATGCAAGAGATGAAATTGTAACGTGGGATTATAATTATATGTATATATACACGCAGGATGATGAGCCGATGGAAAATGCTTACAAGCCATATAAGTATCCGGACTACAATGCTTCCAATTACAGAGGTGAGTATTCATATAGGGAATTATTCTGGTAGAAAGATGATAAATAAACAAGACATCATATATTGATTATAATAGTTGATAGAATATTAACGATGTAAGGGTTAAAAGGAATTTTAACCCTTATTGTGGTGTTTGGATTGCTACATTGCTATGCAATCCGAACAATCCGCTAACACCCCAGACTTCAATAAAAACATATTCTACGACTTTTTATTCCGGAATATTGCATATATTTAATAATATGTTATAATACTAAAAGAATATATAATTATTTAATATTGGGGAGGTCGATATAAGTGCTTGCAACAAAGATTGTGAGTGAGGATGGTATAAGTTATAATCTTACACCACTGGGATATGTAGTGCTGATAGCAGTAGTCATTGTTATGCTGGCTGTTGGTTTTATAGTAAAGGATAAGAAGACACACAGCGTAAAGAGGCTTGTGACATCAGCTATGGCTATTGCACTCGCTACACTAACTTCGTTTATTACTATATTTAAGATGCCTATGGGAGGTTCAGTAACACTTTTTAGTATGCTGTTTATCGTGCTTATAGGATACTGGTATGGAATAAGTGCAGGTATGACAGCTTCAATAGCGTATGGAGTATTACAGCTTATTGTTAATCCATATATTATCAGTCTGCCACAGATGTTTCTTGACTATATCTTTGCATTTGGTGCATTAGGATTATCAGGAATATTTGCTAATTCCAGGAATGGGTTGGTTAAAGGTTATATAGCAGGAATTGCTGGAAGATTCTTCTTCTCATTCTTATCAGGCTGGATATTCTTTGCGGTGTATACACCGGAATTCTTTAATAGTGCTGTATTATATTCGTTAGCATATAATGCGGCATATATAGGTGCAGAAGGAATTATTACAATAATTGTAATTATGCTTCCACCGGTAAAGAAAGCTATTTTATATGTTAAACAGACAAGCAATGAATAGCCTTTTTATAGTAATGGTATGTTTATATTAAGGAGATGTTGTAATCGTGAATAATGAACTTACTCCAAGTGATATCAAGAAAATGGAAGATGAGATCGAATACAGGGTTCACATTGTGAGGAAAAAAGCTCTTGATGATGTTAAAGAAGCAAGGGCACAGGGCGATTTGAGTGAGAATTTTGAGTATTATGCCGCCAAGAAGTTCAAAAATCAGAATGAGAGCAGAATAAGATATCTTCAGCGAATGATTAAGACAGCAACGGTAATATCAGAAGAGTCGGCAGATGATGAGGCTGGTGTTAATAATACAGTTGAAGTTAAATATGAGGACGATGGTTCTACAGAGAAGATTAAGCTTGTGACAACGGTAAGAGGTGACTCTCTTGAAGGACTTATAAGTATTGAATCGCCTCTTGGCAAGGCAATACTTGGACACAAGGCTGGAGATAGGGTAGAAGTGGTCGTCAACAGTAATATAAGCTATTGGATTGAGATTTTATCTATTGAGAACACAGATGATTCAGGGGATAAGATTATGAGCTTCTAAGAAAGGTGGATAATCATTAGCAGAACAGATATACATTTAAGTGAAGCACAGAATAGAGCAATACATTTTAAAGATGGACCTGCACTTGTTATTGCAGGTCCGGGTTCGGGAAAGACCACAGTTATAGTTAACAGAGTATATAACCTTATTATTAAGCATAATATCAAGCCGTCATCAATACTGGTTATAACTTTTACCAAAGCGGCGGCGGTGTCTATGAAAGAAAGGTTTATGTCTTTAGAAGGAAGTCTTAATGTGCCAGTTACATTTGGTACATTTCATGCGGTGTTTTTTACGATACTGCGTCACGCATATAATTATTCAGTTAATTCCATTATTACGAGAGATTTACAATATAATTTTATCAGGGACAAGCTTATAAGCTTTGAACTTGAATATTCAGATGAAAATGAAATGGTAAACAGCATTTTATCACAGATAAGCAAGGTAAAGAATGATTGTCTTAATATAGATGAGTATATCAGTACAGCCTGTCCCGACGAAACATTCAGGATAATATATAAAGAATATGGGAAAATGCTTATATCAAGAAGGCTTATAGATTATGATGATATGGTAGTTCTGTGCAATGAGCTTCTTACACAGAGGGCTGATTATAAAGCTGCGTGGCAGGATAAATACAAGTATATTCTTATTGATGAATTTCAGGATATTAATAAAATGCAGTTTGACACAATTAAATTGATTGCAGGGGAAAGTGCGAATATATTTGCTGTTGGAGATGATGATCAGAGTATATATGGATTTAGAGGCTCTAAGCCTGATATTATGCTTGCATTTAAAGAGTATTATAGTAATGCAGAAATAATAAATCTGAATGTCAATTACAGGTGTACTGATAATATTGTTAAAGCAGCACGAAGCCTTATTGGTAATAATTCTCTACGCTATTACAAAAATATCAAATCAGCAGGTATTGTAGGAGAATGTATACAGGTACAGGGAGCAAAAGATATACATAGTCTTAAGAAAATGCTTTCGGATAATATAAAGAAGCTGATAGAAGATGGCATTGAACCATCAGATATTGCTGTTATATCAAGAACCAACAGTATTAATGGTATATATTATTCCAGACTTATTGATGATGGAATTCCCTGCATTTCGGAGAAGAAACAGGAGAATATATATGATTACTGGGCTGTTAAGGATATGCTTGCATATATTAAGGTGTCAAAGGGAAAATGTAAAAGAGAGGATATCTTAAGGATTGTCAATAAACCATTAAGATATATAAAAAGGACATTTATAAAAGAACCTTTTAGTTATGAACAGCTAAGAGCTTCTTATGAGAATAATGCTGAAATGATAAATATAATCAATGATTGGCAGTTTGATATGAATATAATTAAAAATATGTCGCCATATGCGGCGGTTAATTATATAATTAAAGGTATTGGTTATGAAGAATATTATAAGGAATATATATTAACGCATAGGATTAACGGGACAGAAGCTTACGATAAGATTGAAGAATTCAAAGAAATGGCAAAGCAGTTTGACACAATAGATAACTGGCTGGAATATATTAATAACAATAATATAAGTATGAATAATTCTAAAAATGCAGTATTAGTTGAGAATATAAAGGCTTCTAAAAATTCTTATCCGCAAGATAACGATAATGCAGTACATTTTCATACAATGCATAGTTGTAAAGGACTTGAGTACAAAGTGGTATTTATTATGGACGTGGTTGAGGGGATAATTCCTTATAATAAAGCTGTGCTTGATTATGAGATAGAAGAGGAGAGAAGGCTTATGTATGTTGCGATGACAAGGGCAAAAGAAAAGTTGTATCTGTTATATGCTAAAAGCAGATATAACAAGGATACAACCATTTCAAGATTTGTTACTGAGATAGATGACCATTATGTTGATTATTCGTTCTCAGAGTCTTCCTGTTCGTAGAGTTCTTCATATTCCATAGCATCAAGTTCTTCGTCAAATGCATCTGATACGATTTCATATTCTTCATCAGAGTCGATATTTTCAAGAACTGGCTCGTTGTTGCTGTCAAGAGAAAATCTGTATAAGTATACTTCACTTTCTTCTTCATCAATATCTGCAATAGGTAAAAGTGCAATATAGTTCTTATCTCCTGCTGGGAAAGTACGGATTATTGCACACTCTAACTCAGTGCCATCATCTAATGATAATGTTACTGTTGAATATTCAGAGTTGTTATTAAAATCTTTATTATCTGACATAAGTGCCTCCATTAAATATAGTCATTAACATACAATAAGAACTTTACCATATAAGTAGTATAAAAAGCAAACATTATAAAAGAAAAATTAAGAAGACACACGAAAAAAAGTTAAGAAAAATAATAAAGAACTATAAAAAAACATAAAATTAGGGGTTGTCAATTTATAAAAAAAGGTGTATATTACATATAAATTAATATGTTAAGTCAAAGGGGACAATTCAGGCATACAAGGCTCGGGTTGTCTCTTTTTTGATGTTAAGAAAGCAATGCCACAGATTAATGGAGGACAACTATGGACAAAATTGATAAGAAATTAATTACATTACTTCAGAATAATGCGAGAATGCCACTTAAGGCATTGGCTGAAAATGTGTTTTTATCATCACCAGCAGTTTCAGCAAGAATAGAAAGACTTGAGAAAGAAGAAATAATAGAAGGCTATGGGGTTAAGATTAACCAGATTAAATTAGGCTATCATATAACAGCATTTATTAATCTTGAGGTTGCACCTGTACAGAAGCCGGAGTTCTATCCATTTATCAAAACCTGCCCTAATGTAGTTGAATGTAACTGTGTTACAGGTAATTATTCAATGCTTCTTAAGGTTGTATTTCCAAGTACAATGGAGCTTGATACATTTATCGGACAGTTACAGAAGTTCGGAAGGACAAGTACACAGATAGTATTCTCAACTCCTGTTGCACCAAGAGGAATTGATGTTAATCAGGAGCTTCCGGGAGAAGAACCACAGGCATAAGTATAATAAAATTTGGTAAAATTCTATGTGAGAAAGCCGCAGGTGTTATTGATACATCTGTGGTTTTTTGGTACTATATTAATATGTGAAATGAGGTAAGGCACAGAATATATAATTAAAGAAAAGGCGGGGTAATTAAATGCAGATAACAGACATATTAGATAATGTTTCAAAGGTTATAGTCGGTAAAGAGGAAGTTACAAAAAAAGTAATTACAAGCATACTTGCAGGTGGACATATTCTTTTGGAAGATGTTCCGGGTATGGGTAAGACAATGCTTGCCAAGACATTAGCAAAAAGTATTGACTGCGATTTTGGAAGAGTGCAGTTCACACCGGATCTGCTTCCATCAGATATAACAGGAATACATATATATAACCAGAAGAGTGAAGATTTTGTATTAAAGAAAGGACCTGTATTTGCGAATATCATTCTTGCTGATGAAATTAACAGGGCTACACCAAGAACACAGTCAGCATTGCTTGAGTGTATGGAAGAACATCAGGTTACTATAGATGGTGATACATTACAGTTAGATGAACCATTTATTGTAATAGCCACAGAGAATCCAATAGAAACAGCAGGAACATATCCGCTTCCAGAAGCACAGCTTGACAGATTTCTTATGAAGCTTGAAATGGGATATCCGGATAAGGAAGAGGAGATTACAATACTTAACCGTTTTCTTAAGGATAATCCAATAGAAGATATTTCTAATGTATGTTCCAAAGAAGATATTAAAGCTATGAAGAATGAGGTTAAAAATATATATATTCATCCTTCGCTTATAGAATATATTGTAAAGCTTGCAGAAGTTACACGTAATATGGGAAGTGTTGCAATAGGAATAAGCCCAAGAGGTTCAATAGCTATGGTTAATGCAGCAAGAGCATACGCTTATGTTAATGGACGTAATTATGTTGTTCCATCAGATATTAAAGAGCTTGCTTTATGCGTATGGGGACACAGACTTGTATTTAATACAGGAATAGTTGTTAAGGAGAACAGGGAACAGGCAATAAATGAGGCATTATCACAGGTAGAGGTGCCTACTGAAGAATGGAGCAATAGATGAATATAATATTAATGCTTATAGGTGTTGTTATTGTATACAACATATTGAGGGTTGCCTACAGGGATAACTGGAGCAGGAATTTATCGGTTGATGTTACATTTTCCAGCAATACAGCTACAAAAGGTGATACTATCAAGATGGTGGAGACAGTAACTAATGCTAAGAGAATGCCACTGCCTTGTGTTAATATTAAATTCAGCATAGACAAGAATCTGGTGTTTGGGCAGGAGGACAATAATTCCAGAATTACAGATAAGACTTACCGCAACGATGTATTTTCACTTCTTTCTAACCAGAGGGTAACACGAAAGATAGATGTATTGTGTGCCAGAAGGGGTGTATATAGATTAGAGGCCATTGAAACTGTATTTGCAGGTGCTTTTATGAACGATATTATGATTAATAATAAAAATGTTAATCAT
Source organism: Lachnospira sp. CLA-JM-H23 (assembly GCF_040096425.1). Classification (NCBI taxonomy): domain Bacteria; kingdom Bacillati; phylum Bacillota; class Clostridia; order Lachnospirales; family Lachnospiraceae; genus Lachnospira; species Lachnospira sp. CLA-JM-H23. The sequence continues at coordinate 80,608 of NZ_JBBMET010000009.1, read as the reverse complement.
ATGATTACAGTATATCCCAAGCCAGAAAATGTTAATAATCTTTTACAGGTCAATAACAGTATTTTAGGTGAGCTTGAAAGAAGAAAATATCTGTTAGAGGATAAGTTCGTATTTGCAGGAATAAGAGATTACCAGTCTTATGACAGCATAAGGGATGTTAATTGGAATGCCAGTGCAAGAACGGGAAAGCTTATGGTTAATCAGTATAATGAAACAGTGAGCCGTAATGTATGTATCCTGCTTAATCTTGAAAGCGAGGGCGTTCTTATGCAGGAAGATGTTATTGAACAGGCAATATCAATAGCGGCAGGTCTGGCCCAGCTTCTTATAGGAAAGGGCATCAATGTATCTGTAACATCTAATGGCTGTGATATTGATACTAAGGAGCAGACAGTGATAGAGGCTGGAAGCGGACTGTCACATTTTGGACGTATCAACACGGCATTTGCAAGAATAGATCTGAAGCTTCCTATGCAGGAATTCAGCATTATTCTTGATAATATGCAGGAATACAATAATAAGAACCAAAGGCAGGATTCGGTGTATGTTCTTATATCAGCTAACAAGCACGGAAAATTAAAGCTTTCAGCAGAAAGACTTATGTCTAAACAACAGAATAAAATATGGATTGTTCCGTGTGTTGTATCAGGCAATGGAAGCCTGTATCTGGAAAAGCTTGATTAGAATGTATAAGCAGTGTGGGAATGGAGAGTAAGATGCAGATAAGACATCTAAGAAATAGTAAAATCATAACGGAAATACTTATATTGTGTGTTGCGTACATATCAATGGCGGCGGGAGTGTATATAGGAATTGCCGGTAATGACACATCTAAGGCATATTATAGCCTTATTGTAATAATTCCAGCTATAGTTACATATTTTTCAAGAAAATATATTAAAAGTTATCCATTATTTATGGTGATTAATCTTGTGTTCGTTGTTATAGCGGCATTGCTTGCGGACACAGATCTGGAGTTTGCAGGTTATGTGATATGCGCAGCGGCAATATCTGGACACTCAATAAGGTTAAAGAATCTATATGTAAACAAGAAGCAATATGAGCGAGTTCAGGAAAATATATATGATGAAACTGGTAAGAGCAAGGATGATATGCTGATTGCTGTTAATGCGAGTGAGAAGCTTCATATAGCATATGGAATATTTATGATAGGCTTTTATATATTAGGAGGTATTGAAGGTAATTCTGTGCTTATGGAAATACAGGCATTTTTATTTGTTATGTTTGTATTATGCCAGTTCGTATATAATCAGGTAAGCAGGCTGTATGAGGTGTTCGTATTTAATGAAGGTAAATCAGAATTCCCGGCCAGAAGAATTATGGGAATTAATGTGCTTATAATGATTGTGTTCGGACTGCTTCTGGTATTTGGCATGCTTATATTCTATCACGGAAGATATGGCAATATATTCTCTATGATTGGAATGGCATTGCTTGCAATTATTAAATGGATATTAAAACTGTTATTAATGCTCCGCGGAGATGATGATACAGTAATGGACGATTATATAGAAGAAACGACAACTTCCCCTGAACCAGTAGAGGATGAGATGGATGTTATGGTTAATAATGCGGCTGGTAATGCTCTTATGGAGGTGGTTGCAATATTCCTTATAATCGGAGTGATTATATTAATAATAGTGACAATAGTCAGATATGCTTCCAGGTTCAGAAAGTCATTAGATAATGATAAAGATGAAGTGGAATATATTAATAATGACGAGGAAAAGGAATATAAAGTAAAGAAAAGTGTTAAGGTTAAGGATACTAAAGATAAAGCCAATATACGGTACAGAAAGCTTTATAAGAAATATGCCAAGTCCAAAAAGGTTGTCACAAAGTCTAAGTTGGCAGGTGCAAAGGTTGATTCGCATATGATGCCGGAAGAGATTACGAGCAAACTGATAACTGATGATGAAGCAAAAGCACGAAGAATAACAGATGACTATGAGAAAGCGAGATATTCTAATGGTGAAGTATCAGAGGAAGATATAAGTTTTCTTAAGAACTTCAAATGATTTTAATACATAGCTCAAATATATAGCTGGACCTAATATTGCATTTAATACTGCAATGTATAATCGGATTTAATATTGCAATACATAATTGAAAATTCTATTGACATTTTAAATTATATGCGTTATCATTTCAATAATTGATAATAAGTAAATGCAATGAAGAGGAATATTAGATAAGGACCAGCTTCAGAGAACTGTCGGAAGGTGCGAGACAGTGAAAGGAACTTATTGAACTCACCTTGGAGCTGCTACCCGAAATTATATCAGCAGGATATAAGAGTAGACGTAGACGGAAGCCAACCGTTATAGTGGACAGAATATAATGCAATATGCACGTATTCGGTGAGAGCGCAATTATTAATTGCGAATAAGAGTGGTAACGCGTGAGATTATATCTTTCGTCTCTTAGAGGTTAAGGCCTTTGGAGATGAAAGATTTTTTTTGTATAATTTACTTATTATGCTAATATAATTAATATATCAGGAGGATAATGCAATGTTTGATTACAGACAGTATAAGAGAGGTTATTTTATGCCACCGGTTGAGTGTAACGACTGGGTAAAGAAGGAGTATATTGACAAAGCACCAGTATGGTGTTCAGTGGATTTAAGAGATGGTAATCAGGCTTTAGTTGAGCCTATGAGTCTTGATGAAAAGCTTGAATTCTTTAATAAGCTTATTAAGGTTGGATTTAAGGAAATTGAGATTGGTTTCCCGGCAGCATCAGAGACAGAGTATGAGCTTTGCCGTACACTTATTGAGAAGAATATGATTCCTGATGATGTTACAATTCAGGTGCTTACACAGGCAAGACCGCATATTATTAAGAAGACTTTTGAAGCTGTAAAGGGTGCACCAAGAGCGATTGTACATGTATACAATTCGACATCTCTTGCACAAAGAGAGCAGGTATTCAGAAAGTCTAAAGAAGAAATCAAACAGATTGCAATTGAGGGCGCTAAGCTTCTTAAAGAACTTGCAGAAGCAGATGGCGGTAATTTCCTTTTTGAATATAGTCCTGAAAGCTTTACAGGAACAGAGCCAGAATACGCACTTGAAGTGTGTAATGCAGTTATAGATATATGGCAGCCAACACCTGATAAGAAGTGTATAATTAATCTTCCTGCTACAGTAGAGATGTCACTTCCACATGTATTTGCAAGTCAGGTTGAATATATGAGCAAGAATCTTCATAATCGAGAAAATGTAGTTGTATCACTTCATCCACATAATGACAGAGGAACAGGCGTTGCAGATGCAGAGCTTGGTATGCTTGCAGGTGCAGACAGAATAGAAGGTACATTATTTGGCAATGGTGAGAGAACTGGTAATGTGGATATTGTTAATCTTGCTATGAATATGTACGCACAGGGCGTTGACCCGGAATTGGATTTTTCTAATATGCCAGAGCTTGCAGAGATGTTTGAACGTCTTACACAGATGAAGATAGATGACAGACACCCATATTGTGGTAAGCTTGTATTTGCAGCATTCTCTGGTTCACATCAGGATGCCATATCTAAAGGTATGCACTATAGAATTGAACAGGATCCATCTAAGTGGACAGTTCCATATCTTCCAATTAATCCAGAAGATGTTGGACGTACATATGACTCAGACGTAATCAGAATTAACAGCCAGTCAGGTAAGGGCGGAGTTGCTTATGTTCTTGAACATAATTATGGAATGATTATTCCAAAGGCTATGAGAGAAGACCTTGGTTATGCTGTTAAAGATGTATCGGATGTTAACCATAAGGAACTTGGGGCAGATGAGGTCCTTGAGATATTTGAGAGGCGTTATAAGAAGTTCACACCGGTATTCAAGATTTCAGAAGTCCATTTCAAGCAGATTGATGGTATCCAGACAGAAGTTACAATTGAGGCTGATGGAAAGACAACAGTAGTAGAAGCGGGTGGTAATGGTCGTCTTGATGCTGTAAGTAATGCACTTTCAAAGCATTTTGGAAGGCCTTGTGATGTAATGTGCTATGAGGAACATTCATTAAAGCAGGGTTCTGATTCAAGTGCTATTGCATATGTAGGAATTAAGGGTGATGATGGTAAAGAATACTTTGGCATAGGTATCGACCACGATATCATAAGAGCTTCAATTGATGCGGTAGAATCAGCAATGAACAGAAGTATGGCTGAGTAGAGAATAATATCAGTATAAATATTGTATCTGCGTATATGAACATATTTGCAGAGATATAATTATGTGCTTCCTTTAAACAGACAGGAGATATAGTAATATTTCCTTCTGTTTAGAAAGGAAGCCTTTTTATGTAATGGATAATTTTATCGGAATTTACTATTACATAAAAGGAACTATGTGCTGGTGATATGTACCCATATGAAGCTGTAGTCTGTCGCAAGCGGTCGTGCTCGGTTAGGGAATGTGCTTTGCATATTCTTTTTTAGTTCATATTCTTTTTTAGTAATAACTGGATTTTTGACTTACCAGCTGTTATAATCTTATAGTTAATGAATTAATTCTGAAAGGAATGAATATATGAGTAAGATTATTCTTGCATCTGGTTCACCAAGACGCAAAGAACTGCTGGAACAGATAGGAATAGAATTTGATATAATTACGAGTGATGTTGATGAGACAACTTTAATTACACAGCCAGATGAATATGTGAAATATCTATCAAGGATTAAGGCACAGGCTGTATGGGATATGGTAAAAGATGATGACGATTACAGGAATGAAGATGTTGTAGTTATAGGTGCAGATACAATCGTAAGCCATAAAGGACATATTCTTACAAAGCCTAAGGATACGGGAAATGCTTTTGATATACTTAAGGAACTGGCTGGTGATTGTCATCAGGTGTATACAGGTGTTACACTTATCAAGAATAATAATGTTGTAAGTAACTTTGCAGAAAAGACAGATGTATACTGTAATGATATTAGTGATAATGAGATAAGAGAATATATAAGTACAGGTGAGCCAATGGATAAAGCAGGGGCTTACGGAATTCAGGGGAGATTTGCAGCATTTATTGGAAAGATAGACGGTGACTATAATAATGTTGTCGGACTTCCGGTTGCAAGGGTATATCAGGAGTTAAAGTTATGGTTAAATTAATTGCAAGTGATCTTGATGGTACAATACTAAGAAAAGGTGCCCAGAGTGTAGAACCATCTACAATTAAAGCGATTGAACAGCTTGTTAATAAAGGAATGTACTTTGCACCTGCCAGCGGAAGACAGATAGTAAGCCTGAAAAGGCTTTTTGAGCCTGTAAGCGATAAGCTTGTATACATTGCTGAGAATGGAGCATTATGTGAATATAAGGGTGAGGTTATTGCCAAGACACCAATGGATAGAAAGCTTGCTCTTGAGATAATAGAAGATGTATATGAACAGCCTGATTGCGAGGTGCTTATATCAGGCCAGCATACAGCATATATCAAGCCTAAGACAGAAGAATATCATTATAGAATGACCAAGGTTGTTAATTATAAGACTACGCTTATTGATAAATTCACAGATGTAGATGAAGATATATTAAAGATTGCGGTATGTGATTTAAGCGGAATTGATAATTCCAAGGAACATTTCTTTAGCAAATGGAATGGCAAAGCTTCAATTACAGTTTCAGGAGATTTATATCTTGATTTTATGGAGAGCAGCGTTACCAAAGGAAAAGCAATGCATCAGCTTCAGCAGTACTTTGGATTGTCAGAAGATGAATGTATGGCATTTGGCGACAATTATAATGATATTGATATGCTTAAGTCAGTAAAATATGCGTATGTTATGGATACAGCATGTGAGGATATCAAGAAATATGCATATGACACAACTGAATGGGTTGAAGGCACACTAAGAAAAGAGTTTAATATATAAGATAATGTTTGTAGAAATGAGGAGTATTATTATGGAAAAACATATGAAAGAATGTGCAAAGGTATTTTTAAGAGATCAGAAGAAGCTTTTTGATGAGCCGGTTGTATATGATTTAGAGGAGGCAGAAGATTTTCTTGAGGAATGCTTTGCACAGTATTGCAGTAATATTAAAGAATTAAGACAGATTATGGACGATGAGGGAATGGATGTATCAGAACTTTCTGATGCAGAGCTTGAGGAACAGCTTGAAGTGTTCAAGCTTGATAATAACGGCGGATATTTCTTCGTAGAGGCATAGTTGGGCTGATATGAGAATAACAATATGCTGTGTAGGCAAAGTAAAGGAAAAGTTCTATTGTCAGGCAATAGATGAGTACAGTAAAAGGTTGTCAAGATACTGCAAGCTTGAGGTAAAAGAGGTGGCAGATGAGAAGACACCTGATAATGCAAGTGATACTGTTAATGATATAATAAAGGCTAAAGAGGGAGAAAGACTTCTTTCGTGCATAAAAGATGAAGCATATGTGATAGCTCTGGCAATTGATGGTAAAATGCTTGATTCTGTACAGTTATCACAGAAAATAGATAATCTTGGAATATCAGGAAAGAGTGATATTGTCTTTGTTATAGGAGGTTCATTAGGGCTTGATAAAAGGGTTCTTGACAGGGCTGATTTCAAGCTTAGTTTTTCGCCTATGACATTTCCACATCAGCTTATGAGAGTAATTCTTCTTGAACAGATATATAGAAGCTACAGAATTATGAAGAATGAACCTTATCACAAATAACCAGAATGGAGAAGTTATGAAAAGAAATAAGAAAAGATTAATAACAGCACTTATCATTATTGTAGCTGTGGCTGCGGTATTAGTATTTATGAAGTTCTTTAATGGTAATTTATTATATATTTCAACTGGTATGGGAAAATCTGTTGTTATGAAGGTTGATGGACAGAAGACTTATACATTTGAGGCAGAAGTATTAATGTCAGATGCTAAGAAACAATATGAAGATATGTTTGGAAGCAGTATATGGACAGAAGATATTGACGGACAGCCGTTTGAGGAATATATAAAAGAACAGATAAGAGTAAAGCTTATAAGAGTAAGATGTATGAATTCTATGGCTAAAGAAAGAGGAGTAGTTCTTGGAAGAGAAGAAAAGAATGAAACAGCTAAGGCAGCAGAACAGTATTTTGATGGTCTTACAGAAGAACAGAAGAGCCAGTATGATATCACAGAGGATAAGGTTAATCAGATGTTTACTGAATTTGCAATCGCTTCAAAGCTTTACAATGATGTAACTTCACTTATGGATATTGAAGTGAGTTCAGATGATGCAAGAGTAATAAATATACAATATATTGTAACAGACTCAAAGGAAGAAATTGACAAAGCTTATGCAGAATTAAATGAGGGCAATTCATTCTTTGCAATTGCCAAGAAATATAATGCTGACGGCGAATATGAATATGAACTTAGAAGAGGCGAGATGGCTAAAGCATTTGAAGATACAGCTTATTCACTTTCAACAGGCCAGACAAGCGGAATCGTAGAAGCTGACGGAAGATTTTATATAATAAGATGTACGTCAGATAATGATAAAGCGAAGACAGAGGTTAATAAGTCATCAATTCTTGAAAAGAAGAAGTTAGAGGCATTTAATGATAAATTTGAACAATATGAGTCTTCAAAGTATGTTGAAATTAACAAAGATGAATGGAATAAGTTAAAAGTTTCTTCTGCACCATCTTTTAATGTAAGATTTGAGGATTTATTTAATTCAATAACAATTAATTAGAGTAGTACAGGAGTGTAGAATATAATGGCAGCAAAATATGATGCAAATAGTATATCAATTCTTGAAGGTCTTGAAGCTGTAAGAAAAAGACCAGGAATGTATATAGGAAGTGTTGGAACTAAAGGACTTAACCACCTTATATATGAGATAGCTGATAATGCAGTTGATGAACACCTTGCGGGTTACTGTAGCGAGATTACAGTAACCCTTAATAATGATGGAACTGCTACTATTATAGATAATGGACGAGGTATTCCTATAGGAATTCATCCAAAGGCAGGCATACCTGCAGTTGAGGTAGTATTTACAGTGCTTCACGCAGGTGGTAAGTTCGGTGATGGCGGGTATAAGATATCAGGCGGACTTCATGGTGTAGGTGCGTCAGTAGTTAATGCACTCTCAGTTTGGCTTGAAGTAGAGATAAAGGTTGATGGTGGTGTGTACAGGCAGCGTTATGAAAGAGGAAAGGCAGTAGCACCACTTGAAAAAGTGGGAACATGCAGAAAGAATGATACAGGAACTAAAGTAACATTTCTTCCTGATGGTGAGATATTTGAAAAGACAAGATTTAAGTCAGATGCAATAAAGAGCAGAATGCACGAGACAACTTATCTTAATCCGGGACTTACAATACATTTTGAGGATAAGAGAAGTGGAAGCGAGGAAAAGATTACATATTCAGAACCAGATGGTATCAAGGCATATGTAAAGGAACTTAACAATGGCAAGGAAGCTGTGACGGATATTATCTATTTTAAGAAGAGTGAAGACGGCATAGAGGTAGAGTGTGCTTTCCAGTATGTTAATGAGTTTGAGGAAAATATTCTTGGTTTTTGTAATAACATATACACTCAGGAGGGGGGAACTCATATTACAGGATTTAAGTCTAAGTTCACTATGATTATTAATCAGTATGCAAGGGAGTTAGGTGTTCTTAAAGAAAAGGATAATAACTTTACCGGTCTTGATGTAAGAAATGGTATGACAGCAATTGTGGCTATCAAGCACCCTGCACCAAGATTTGAAGGCCAGACTAAGACTAAGCTTGATAATCCGGATGCGGGAACAGTTGTAAGTGCGGTTACAAGTGATGAGGTACAGTTATATTTTGATAGAAATCTTGAACAGTTAAAGTCAGTAATAGCCTGTGCCGAAAAGTCTGCAAAGATAAGAAAGGCAGAGGAGAGAACGAAGACTAATCTTTTATCTAAGTCTAAGTTCTCAATAGATTCCAATGGTAAGCTTGCTAACTGTGAGAGCAAGAAGTCAGAGGAATGTGAGGTGTTTATAGTCGAGGGAGATTCTGCGGGTGGTTCAGCCAAGACAGCAAGAAACAGACGTACTCAGGCTATACTTCCAATAAGAGGTAAGATACTTAATGTAGAGAAGGCTTCTATTGATAAGGTGCTTGCTAATGCCGAGATTAAGACTATGATTAACTCATTTGGCTGTGGATTCCTTGAAGGTTACGGCAATGATTTTGATATAAGCAAGTTAAGATACGATAAGATTATCATTATGACAGATGCCGATGTTGATGGTGCACATATTGATACACTTCTGCTTACATTTTTCTATAGATTTATGCCTGAACTTATTAATCAGGGACATGTGTACATAGCTACACCACCGCTTTACAGGGCTGAACTTAAGAAAGTACCTAAGGCAGACAAAGCTTCTAAGAAGGCAGAAGGAACTAAGACGAAGGTAGATAAGAGCAGGACAGTACAGTATCTTTATGATGATAAAGCACTGGAAAGGTATAAAGAGCTTCACGCAAGTGGAACATTTACTCTGCAAAGATATAAGGGGCTTGGCGAGATGGACCCTGAACAGTTATGGGAAACTACACTTAATCCAGAGACAAGAATATTAAAGCAGGTAGAGATAGAGGATGCAAGAATGGCAACAGAGGTTACTTCTATGCTTATGGGAAGTGATGTGCCACCAAGAAGAGCATTTATACATGCACACGCTAATGAAGCGGAGATTGATGCATAAAAATGATATGATGTTGGGGTCAAAAGCCCCCAACTATGATACCTACGGATTGTTCCGTGCTACGCACTCCCACAATCCTCCCCAATATTCGCATATCGTGGGACTATCATCCCACTTTTATGCTAATATTGGGGCGGGTCCCAAGGTCATTCACCCACATATGAGCAAGCTCATATGGGTTTAGACCTTTTGACCCTGGTATTATGATATATATTAATAAAAGTATTATACGGAGATAATAATGGCAGAGAATATTATTAAAACTGAATATTCTGAGCTGATGCAGAAGTCCTATATAGATTACTCAATGAGTGTTATAACAGCAAGAGCACTTCCGGATGTAAGGGATGGACTTAAGCCAGTACAAAGAAGAGTGCTGTATGCTATGGATCAGCTTGGTTTAAATTATGATAAACCTCATAGAAAGTCAGCGCGTATCGTAGGTGATGCAATGGGTAAATATCATCCACACGGCGACAGTTCTATATATGAAACACTTGTTGTGCTTTCACAGGATTTTAAAAAGGGAATGGCACTTGTTGACGGTCACGGCAATTTTGGTTCTATAGAAGGTGACGGTGCTGCGGCTATGCGATATACAGAAGCCAAGCTTAAGAAGTTCACACAGGATGTATATTTATCAGACTTGGATAAAGATGTAGTTGATTTTGTGCCTAACTTTGATGAAACAGAGAAAGAACCAGCAGTTCTTCCGGTAAGAATACCTAATCTGTTGGTAAATGGTGCTGACGGTATCGCAGTTGGTATGACAACTAATATTCCAACACATAATCTTTCAGAAGTTGTCGATGCAGTATGCGCATATATGGATAATGAAGATATAACTACAACTGAGCTTATGCAGTATATACCCGGACCTGACTTTCCTACAGGTGGACTTGTTATTAATAAGTCAGAGCTTGCAGGCATATATGAGACTGGTACAGGAAAGATAAAGTTAAGAGGAAAGGTTGTATATGAGCCAGCGGCAAGAAAAGGCGAGAAGGACAGGCTTGTAATAACAGAAATTCCTTATACAATGATAGGTGCTAATATTGGAAAGTTCATATCAGATATAGTGGATTTGGTTGAAACCAAGAAGACAACTGATATTGTTGATGTGTCAAATGAGTCATCAAAAGAAGGTATAAGAATAGTTCTTGAATTAAAGAAGAACACAGATATTGAAAATCTTAAGAACCTTTTATATAAGAAGACTAAGCTTGAAGATACATTTGGTGTAAATATGCTTGCTATAGTTGACGGCCGACCGGAAACTCTTGGGTTACGCCAGATAATAAAGCATCATATTGACTTCCAGTATGAGATAAATACAAGAAAATACACAACACTTCTTAATAAGGAGCTTGCCAATAAGGAGATTAAAGAAGGACTTATAAGAGCCTGCGATATAATCGATCTTATAATAGAAATTCTTCGTGGAAGCTCTAATCTTAAAATGGCAAAAGACTGCCTTATTAATGGTAATGTTGATAATATCAAATTCAAGTCAGAAGCTTCTAAGAATCAGGCGGCTAAGCTTGATTTTACAGAAAAGCAGGCTTCAGCCATACTTGAAATGCGCCTGTACAAGCTTATAGGTCTTGAGATACTTGCACTCCAGAAGGAATATGACGAATGTCTTTCAAAGATTGCAAAGTATGAAAAGATACTTGGCAGTAAGAAGGCTATGGCAAAAGTAATAAAGGACGACCTTGTAAGAATTAAGAAGGAATATGGTGTTGAACGAAAGACCGTAATAACTGATGCAAAGGTTGCAGTATTTGTTGAAAAAGAAGTTCCAGCACAGGAAGTTGTATTTATTATGGATAGATTTGGCTATGCAAAGACTATAGATACAGCTTCTTATGAACGTAATAAGGAAGCTATCTACAACGATTTTAAGTATGTATTTACCTGTATGAATACTGATAAAATATGTATATTTACGGATAACGGACAGCTTCACCAGATTAAAGTAAAGGATATTCCTTTCCTCACTAAGTTCAGGGACAAAGGTACTCCAATAGATAATCTTGGAAATTATGACAGCAGCGGTGAGCTTATTATATACCTGTGTGCATATGAAACTATCAAAAATCAGAAGCTGCTCTTTGTTACAAGTCAGGGCATGATGAAGATAGTTGACACGGCAGAATTTGATGTAGCCAAGAGAACGGTAGCTTCGACAAAGCTTCAGGATGATGACAAGATAGTAAGCATTGAAAAGGCTGACGTTCAGGTTGAAACGCTTTCTAAGTTTAATCTTGATGGCAGCAGAAGTGAAGTTGAAGAAATTGTAAGTAATAAAAATGTAATTGTACAGACAGCTAATGGTGTGTTCTTAAAGTTCCCTCTTTCTGAAATACCAGTTAAGAAGAAGAGTGCAGTAGGTGTCAGAGGTATTAAGCTTGGCAAAGACGATTATATAGAAGATATATTCATTATGGATGACGGAATGGAATTCACGATGGAATATAAAGGAAAGAAGATAGACTTTGCTAAGATGAAAATGGCACATAGAGACACAAAAGGCATAAAAGTCAGAGTGTAAATTATAATTTTGCTATTCATCGTATATAAATAACATTTCAACGCTATATAAGCATAATAAAATCAGGACAATACAGCGTGGCGTATTCTGCTGCATTGTCCTGATTTTTATTTTTGAATAGAGCTATTTTATAGTTGATAAGAAATATTCGTGTATGCGTGTGTCGCCTGTTAATTCAGGGTGGAAAGAAAGTCCAATCTGATTATTGTATTTAGCGGCAACGATATGATTATCAACACTTGCAAGCACTTCAACACCATCGCTGACATTTTCGATATAAGGTGCTCTTATAAATGTCATAGGATAATTGCCGATATGCTTAATATCAGCGTTAGTTACAAAGCTTGAAAGCTGTCTTCCGTAAGCGTTACGTTTAATGGTGACAGGAAGCGTTCCTATATGGACTGTGTCATCGTCTGCTATATGTTCAGAGAGAAGTATAAGTCCAGCACAGGTTGCAAGTGTTGGAAGACCATTACTAATCATATTCTTAATGTCCTTCATCATATCAAGCTTGTTAAGTAACTGTCCCTGAACAGTACTTTCACCGCCAGGCAGTATCAGACCGTCTAATCCCTCTAAATCATCCCGTTGTCTTATTTCTATTGCTGTATGTCCGATTTCTTCAATCATATGCTCGTGTTCAATAAAAGCACCTTGGACAGCAAGTACACCTATCTTCATAGTAAGCCTCATTTCTATGTGCGATTATATTATTAACGTCCACGTTCTTCCATAATTATCTGTATTTCACTAGGATTGATACCTACCATAGCTTCGCCAAGGTCTTCTGATAACTTGGCAATAAGTGCTGCATCCTGATAGTTAGTAACAGCCTGAACGATAGCAGAAGCACGTTTTGCAGGATTGCCAGACTTGAATATACCAGAACCTACGAACACACCCTCAGCACCAAGCTGCATCATAAGAGCAGCATCAGCAGGGGTTGCAACACCACCAGCGGCAAAGTTAACAACAGGAAGCTTTCCATTATCGTGCACATAAAGTACAAGGTCGTAAGGAACCTGTAACTGCTTAGCTTCCTCAAAGAGTTCATCTTTCTGCATAGATGTAATCTTGCGGATTTCAGAATTCATTTTTCTCATATGGCGTACAGCCTGAACAACATCACCAGTACCAGGTTCACCCTTAGTTCTAATCATAGAAGCCCCTTCGTTAATTCTTCTTAAAGCTTCGCCTAAGTCCCTTGCACCGCATACAAATGGTACATTGAACTGTGTCTTATCAATATGATAAATGTCATCAGCAGGAGAAAGTACTTCTGATTCATCAATATAATCAATCTCAATAGCCTGTAAAATCTGGGCTTCAACAAAATGACCGATACGGCACTTAGCCATAACAGGGATACTTACAGCTTCCTGAATTCCTTTAATCATCTTAGGGTCACTCATACGTGATACACCGCCAGCGGCTCTGATGTCAGCAGGTATTCTTTCAAGTGCCATAACAGCACAGGCACCAGCCGCCTCAGCAATCTTAGCCTGTTCAGGAGTTGTTACGTCCATAATAACTCCGCCCTTTAACATCTGTGCAAGTCCTTTGTTTAATTCATACTGAGAAGTAGTTGTCATAATTATTAACCTCATTTCTTTATATTTAAATGCTTTTTGTTAAATTGTTAAAATGCTCTGCCAGAACTACAAATATATTACATAGCAGTAACTTAATTAACTTGCGACTATAATAAGACTTATCTGATTATATTAAAATGTTCAATGTAAAGAAGTTTGATAATGTCAGGTGGTATTAAACTGACATTTAATTATAAGGGAGAAGATGAATGTGTAATAAGGTCAGATGTAATTATTGAATAAAAATATATAATTTTATATTTGACAATACAACATTTATGTTGTGCTCTAATAAAGTAAGAGGAAAATATTACGCAAAAATAATTAGCTGCATTGACAGGAAACAAACAGCAGGATATTTCCAGAATTGAGAAAAAGAAAAGTATTCCAACAATACGCACATTTAGTCATATACTTGAGGCTTTAGGTTATGAATTACAAATTGTAAAAAAGAAATCAATATAATATAATAATATATAAAGTTAAGATAGTATCTAATAAAGGAGGAGTATATGTATACATACAAAACAGAGATTTTAACGGTTGGCACTAAATGGCTTTCAGATAAGGCAGATGCTAATGATATTGCTATGTTAGACAATCTGATTAATGAGAGAGCAGCTGACGGCTGGGAGTTAGTCACTTATGATTATATGGCAACATCCATGCAGATTAAAGGAGCATTTGTTGTTACATTCAGAAAAGAAAAAGATGATATCTTTACCCAGTCATCAACTAATTTATTTGAAACCTTAGATGTGAGATACAGCATAACAGATAAGAAAGAATTAGAGAATTCTAATGGATTTGGCAATTATAGTATAAGAGCCGAGGAAGACAATTCTTATGTTATAAGTATAGGCGATTGCCGTTTTATTACAATCAGATTTAATATTGAAGAAGCTAAAGGCAGGCTTCACGGTGGCTGTGGTGCGGCAAGTATGCGTGAATATCTGGAGAATGAAGCGATGGCAGAAGAAACAGCCCCTCACCTTTTTGCTTATATAGGCAATAACAGGATAGATCTGGAAGAAGATATATATCCAAGTGAATTAACTATCAGGAATACACAGATGTCAGGCGGCTCTGGTGAAGATGCAGAGTTAATATTTGAACTGCATATCGTATTTACAAGACGTGGAATGGATTGGGATAAGACTTTGACATTTACTGTTCCTATGCACGGTGAAGCAAGATATACATTTGATTATCTTACATCAACTTATGATAGTAAAGATGGTAAGGTTGAGAAATTCACATTTTAAAAATATTTAAAAATACCCTGTCATTATTGGCATATACTGGAAGTCCCAATATATAGCGGGTAGTGACAGGGCTTTTTATATTATTATGTTTGTTTATTAATTCTGATCTGTAGTTATTTAGGTTTTATTTTAAATAAGCTTTAAGTGAGTATATTTTATAGTGGTATATTTTATAATTTCTGGTTGTCCTTCATATATTCATCATAAAGTCCGATAACTTTATTCATAACATCAGGGCCAGGTGCTCCGAGAGTAAGACGTTTTTCAACGCAGGTCTTTAAGCTGATAGCTTCGTATACATCTTCTTCAAATACAGGACTTATCTTCTTGTATTCATCAAGTGAAAGGTCATCAAGTGCAATACCCTTGTCAATACACATAAGAACAAGCTGTCCTACAATACCATGTGCATCCCTGAAAGGAACCCCTTTCTTAACAAGGTAGTCAGCGGCATCAGTAGCATTAGTGAAGCCTTTTTTAGCTGAGTCTTCCATACGTGTATCATTGAATTTCATAGTATCAATCATACCCTTGAATAAGCTTACACAGCCCTTAACAGTATCTATAGCATCAAATGTAAGCTCTTTATCTTCCTGCATATCTTTATTATAGGCAAGAGGAATTCCCTTCATAGTTGTGAGGATACTCATAAGAGCGCCATATACACGTCCAGTCTTACCACGGACAAGCTCAGCTATATCAGGGTTCTTCTTCTGTGGCATAATGCTTGAACCTGTACTGAAAGCATCATCTAATTCGATGAATTTGTATTCGTTAGAATTCCATATACATATTTCTTCAGAAAATCTGCTTAAATGCATCATAATAGTAGAGAGTGCACTTAAGAATTCAATAACATAATCTCTGTCTGATACAGAGTCCATACTATTAAGAGTAGGACCAGCAAATCCAAGAAGCTCGGCTGTCATCTCTCTGTTAAGGGGATATGTAGTTCCTGCAAGAGCACCAGCACCAAGAGGGCAGTAGTTCATTCTGTTATATATATCGTGAAGTCGGCTTCTGTCACGTCTGAACATTTCAAAGTAAGCAGAAAAATGATGAGCAACAGTTACAGGCTGTGCTTTCTGAAGATGAGTAAAGCCTGGCATATAAGTGTCAACATTTTCTTTGATTATTCTTAAGATAACTTCCATAAGTTCTCTTACTTCTTCATCAACATTTTTAACTTCATCGCGTGTATAAAGTCGCATATCAAGTGCAACCTGGTCATTACGGCTTCTGCCTGTGTGAAGCTTCTTTCCTGCATC
The DNA here is from genome assembly GCF_040096425.1 of Lachnospira sp. CLA-JM-H23. Classification (NCBI taxonomy): domain Bacteria; kingdom Bacillati; phylum Bacillota; class Clostridia; order Lachnospirales; family Lachnospiraceae; genus Lachnospira; species Lachnospira sp. CLA-JM-H23. Next base: position 64,223 of record NZ_JBBMET010000009.1, on the reverse strand, counting down.
ACCGATACGCTCAATAAGAGTAGCTTCCATAAATGTGTGAATATCTTCATATTCATCAGTGATTTCAAGCTTTCCAGATTCTATGTCAGAAAGAATACCTTTTAAGCCGTCAGTAATCTGCTTTCCTTCATCTTCTGAGATAATACCCTGAGCAGCAAGCATTGTAGCGTGTGCAATGCTTCCCTGAATATCCTGCTTGTAGAACTTCTGGTCAAAGGAGATAGAAGCGTTAAAATTATTAACAAGCTCATTAGTTTCTTTAGTGAAGCGTCCGCCCCAAAGTTTCATATTGTACCTCTTTCCTGCACTTCGTTAGTGCTTATAATTAATTGTTAATAGAATGCCTGATTATTCTTCTGATGAATTAATCTCATCACTGTCAAGATTGTCGAAGTCATCAAGACTATCTAGCATATTTATATCATTATCACCCACGATATTTATATCCATAGCAGATGAAACATCTAAATCTGTGAGAGTATTATCAGCTAAATCATCAGATAATGCGTTGTAAGTATCATCAGCTTCAACAGCTTTATTTGTACTGGCGGTTTTTAATATATTTATTGTTATATTTTTCTTCTTTAATATATAAATACCGATTAATATAATAATACATAATGCTGTAATTAAGCAACCCTTAATAAGGTTCACAGGTGTATATTTTAATGTTATTTCGTGGCTGCCCTCACTTATCTGTACGCTTAAGAGAGCATCATAAAGGGCAGAGGTCTCTACTTTTCTGCCATCAATATATACCTTCCAGCCTTTATCGTAAGGAATGGAGAATATAAGGGTTGCGGCTTTATTAGCTGTTATAGTTCCCTTTATCTTGGTGTCTTTAAATGAAGTGATAGAAAGGGAACTGCCATTTAATATATTGTAAGCTTCTGTAAATCTTGAAGTTTCAAGTGTATACACGCTGGCATTCATTGCTGAATCGCCAGATATGACAACGGTATCTGCTGGAACGGCGTAGCCTAGGTCAATTATGTGATTGCCATTTTTAAGTCCTGAATAAGTATATTCAGAATTGTTAATAGTGGCAGTTACGTTGTCGCAGGTCGTATTTCTTACAACCATATACAGATGTCCTGCTTTTACAGGCTTAACTTCAAAGCTTGAGTCGGTGGCATTTTCATAAGTAAGTGTAAATACATTGGCAATGCCTGTAAGTGTCTGTATAAGCGAGTTCTGGTTCTCAATTCCTGTTCCATTGGCTTCTGATGGATACCATTCGCCTGCATTATTATAGGTTATAAATCCAAGTGGAAGTGTATATTTATTCTCATAGACGAATTCGCCGTCATCTCCAACGTAATACTCGCGAAGAGAACTGCTTGTAAGTATACGGTTGGTAATTGTATATTTAACCGAGAATAAGCTTTCTGTAACAAGTGTAGCACCATTGTAGCCATAGGCATTCATTGAATGTTCAAAGCCAAGCTTTCCGAACAATTCTGACATTCCAGCACTTGAAGTTGATGAAAATGTTGATATTGAGTGGTAATTATGCCAAGCTCCGTCATTTTTTGAACGCGCACCAAACTTCTTATCCATTCGGTAAAATGATGTATCTTCATCTCTTACGGTCTGTGTCACAGATTTAATAGCATCATAATCTAAAAGATAAGAGGTTCTGTTAGTAGTTCCAATTCCTGTTGAATCCATATTGATAGTACATTCTATTATACAGACTATAAATGCAAGAAATACTGTTACAGGCAGCTTCCAGTTGGTCTTGTTATAGACAATCATAAGTCCTGCATACACAAGAATAAAAGCACCGCTTAAGTAAATTGCCTTAAAATCATAAGTTTCATCAACTGTAAATACCTGTTCAATAAGCACAAGAAGTCCTAAGCTTATCCATACGGCAATTCCTAACTGTCTGCTTGTCATCCGCTTTATATGGCTTAATGCCTCATAACACATTGTAAGCAGGAAGAAAATGTATATAAATGATTGTCTGCAAGGCAGGCTGTTAGGATAATGAAATCCGTGCCATATAAAATTAGGTATATTAAGGTTAAATGCTGTAAGGAAGACAAGCAGTAATACGGATTTGCCTATCTTTTCGCATAAATTGATGTCTTTGTCCATAACATAGAGAGGATAAAGAAGGAATACAGCAACGCCGCAGTATATGTTAGGGTAGTGTTCAAGTCCAAGGTGGACAGGAACATTTATTAATTGTCTAGTGAGCATATTTAATATGCTGAAATAAAGACTTAATTTCTTAGGAAATGCAATGTCACTTGAAGCTGATAAAGAAAATGTGTAGAACTCAGGCAGTAAAAGGCATGCCGCAAGCCCACCGGCAATCAGTGAGTAAAATGCAAATTTTAGAAATGTCTTAAAATAATTCTTGAAAGTACGTTCTTTTTTGTAGGCAGTTACAAGCACAATAAAATAAAGAACAACTGATAAACATACCATAATTGCAATATAGTAGTTAGTGAATATACATAATCCAAGACTTATGCAGTATAGAAAGCATTTATCTTCATTAACAAGTCTTTCAAGGCCAAGCATAATAAGAGGAACAAGTATAAGACAGTCAAGCCACATAATGTTCCAGCTATAAGCAGCTACATATCCGGAAAATGCGTAGAATAACCCGAATAAAGCTATACATATATTCTTGTTGGAAAAATGCCTGCTTATATAGTGGGTCATAGAAACGCTTGATAAAGATAACTTAAGGATTATGAGAGTATTCATAATCTCAATCATATATTTCTGTGGGAATAATACAATAATCCAGTTAGCAGGGCTTGCCAGATAGTACGCATATAAAGATGTGAAATTAGTTCCCATACCGATATCCCAGCTATAAGTAAGGCTTTCTGCGTTGCGGATTTTATACCATAGCTCAGAGAAAAATGGAGCGTACTGGTGATACATATCAGAACGCAGATAACAGTTATTGCCGAATGGAAATATTTCCCTTGCAAAATACAAGGCTGTAAATATTATAACTGGAATAAAAAATGCAATTATATATACGATATTTCCACACGGAATATTACCTGTCTGTTCGTCAAATAAACTGAATTTGTGTCGATGTTTAGTCTGTTGGTTCAAATTTGCTTCCCCCTATGGATAATAATGTTTACATTTTACCAAAAACGGTATTTTATGTAAATGATATACGGTAATTATAATGATTATTTGTACAGTAATTTATATAGTAATATTTGAGGTTTTGCTTGTAATATGGATATTAATTAGGTACAATAAAAATGTATGCGAAGGGAACTTTATATCTTATAATAATGTATTATAGATATAAGGAGTATACATGGACTTAATTAAATTATATAAAAAGCGTAGATATATTATTAAAACAGCTGTATTAGTATTAATTATTATAATTGCAGGCATATTTTATATAAACCCAACCAAAGAAGATGGCAGTGTTATAATTAATAAAGATAATATTTCAGATAAGGAAAGTGATAGCAAGAGTATTATCGGTGGAGTTACCAGCGGCGGTGCTGCTGATATTAACAATAGTAATGGTATTAATGGTAACGAAGCAGGCAATGACGGACTGGATGAGAATAACAGTAAGATATATGTATATATATGTGGTGCAGTTGTTAATGCAGGAGTTGTCAGTGGTGGTGCAGGTATGAGACTGTATCAGGCGGTGGAACTTTGCGGAGGTCTTATTGATGAGGCAGACGGCACCAGAGTTAATCTTGCAATGCAGTTAAAGGATGGAGATAAAATATATATCCCATATGCTTACGATGATATAAGCCTGACAGATGAAATAAACAACGGCTGTAATCCCAATGCCACGGGGATATCGGGCAGTAATACAGAGAATTCAGGCGGTAATAGCGAAAGTTATGGTAGTAACACAGGGGGAGCAGGCAGTAGTAATCTTATTGATATTAATAAAGCTTCCAAGTCTGAACTTATGCAGTTATCCGGCATAGGTGAGGCGAGGGCATTAGATATAATAAGTTATAGGGAAAAGCATGGTGCTTTTAAAAGGATAGAAGATATAAAGAATGTATCAGGAATAAAAGATGCAGCATTTAACAAGATAAAAGATTATATATGTGTTTGAACAAGGAGTAATTATTAAAGATGGCGGGTAAAGTATTAGTTGTTGATGATGAAAAGATGATTGTTAAAGGAATTAAATTCAGCCTTATACAGGACTACAGTGTGGTTGACTGTGCCTATGATGGTGAAGAAGCACTTGATATGGCTAAGAACAATGATTACGATATAATACTTCTGGATATAATGCTTCCTAAGATGAATGGACTTGAGGTATGCCAGCAGATAAGAGAGTTCTCTAATGTTCCTATAATTATGCTTACGGCCAAGGGCGATGATATGGATAAGATTATGGGACTTGAATATGGTGCGGATGATTATATAACAAAGCCATTTAATATTCTTGAAGTTAAAGCAAGAATGAAAGCAATCTTAAGAAGAAATAATAAGCCTGAGAAAGAACAGGCTAAGAGTAATGTATTAAATATCGGGGATATGAGAATTGACTGTGACAGCAGAAGTCTTTTTATCAGAGGCAAAGAGATTTACCTTACAGCTAAGGAATTTGACCTTTTAGAGCTGCTTGCATTTAATCCTAACAGAGTATATAGCAGAGATGTACTTTTAAAGACAGTGTGGGGAGCGGATTACCCGGGTGATGGACGTACAGTAGATGTTCATATAAGAAGATTAAGAGAGAAGATAGAAGATAATTCAAGTGAACCTAAGTATGTTCATACTAAGTGGGGAGTAGGTTATTATTTTAATGTTTAATATAAATAAAGGAACGCGGGGACAATCGGCTAAATCCAGGATGAATCATAAGAAATTAATAACAGATATATTAAGTTTTTTCTTAAGCACAAGATTCAGACTCGTATTTATAATAGCAGTAATGTCTATTATATCGACAATCTCAGCAGTCAAGGCTGTTAAATATTCATATACGACATCACTTGTTGAAGCAAGGAAAGCATACGTTAATAATGAGGCTGTGCTTATTGCGGCTGAATTTACGAAGTACGGAAGCATTGATGAAGCACATAATGATGGGGTGTATGAAAATCTTATGAATTATTCATCGCTTAATGCAATAAGAATAAGGCTTGTAGATAAGAAATATAACATAAGCGTGGATACATATGCTGTTGACACTGGAAAGACTATGATTAATTCCAAGGTTATAACTGTGTATGATAGTTCTAAGACAATAACTGATTACAGCAAAAAGACCGGCAATATAGAAGCAGCTTCTCCTGTATACAACAGCGAGGGACAGCTTATAGCTGTTCTAGTAGTTAATCTTGATATATCAGATATAAGCCAGATAGCAGGGAATGCTTTTGACAGGATATGGGTTATTGAATTTGTGATAATTACTATTATTCTTGTTGTTTCGATTATTGTGACATATTTTTATTTTAAGCCGTATAAGAAAGCACTTCATATTGTTGAAGAAGTTGATTTTGGATATATAGACAAGAGAATGGACGTTAAAGGTTCTACAGAACTTAGACAGTTTGCAAAGCATTTTAACAGTATTATGGACAAGAACAGTGAGCTTGATAATTCAAGGTCTGAGTTTGTGTCAAATGTATCACACGAGTTAAAGACACCTATAACTTCAATTAAGGTTCTTGCCGATTCGCTTAATACGCAGGAAGATGTTCCTGTGGAAGTATATAAGGAATTTATGGTTGATATTGTAAGTGAAATTGACAGGGAGAATAAGATTATTGAGGATCTTTTATGTATGGTAAGGCTTGATAGAGCTTCAGCTACCCTTAATATTTCATCAGTTAATCTTAATGAACTGTTAGAGCTTGTGTTAAAGCGGTTAAAGCCACTTGCACAAAAGAAGAATATAGAATTGCTATTTGAGAGTTTCAGACCGGTTGTGGCACAGATTGATGAGGTTAAGATAACACAGGTAATATCTAATCTTGTTGAAAATGCTATCAAATATAATGATATGGACGGCTGGGTGCATGTTTCACTTAATGCAGATCATCAGTTCTTCTTTGTAAGGGTTGAAGATTCTGGAATTGGAATACCTAAAGAGAGCCAGAGCAGGGTTTTTGAGAGATTTTACAGGGTTGACAAGGCAAGGTCAAGGCAGACAGGTGGAACAGGTCTTGGACTTTCTATAGTTAAGAATATTATATTAATGCACCACGGAACAATTAAGCTGTATAGTGAGGAGGGGATGGGAACAACATTTACTTTCAGAATACCGCTTAATTATGTGGAGTCAGATGATGAGGATAAGAATGAGAATTAGACTATTGATTAATAAGCTGGTAGTTACATTATTATGCTGTTGTATGGCTGTAGAGCTGACGGCGTGTTCTTCACAGAACAGGGGCAGGCAGTATACAGTTTATTATACGAACAGTTCAAAGGACAAGCTTATAGAACAGAATTATAATATTGACATTGACACTTCTATAGAAGATACAGCAAGACAGCTTCTTGATAAGATGAATGTTAAGCCTGCTGATAAGAATGAGTATATAATAAAGCCTGATAATGTTACGCTGTTAGATGTTATGCTTGATGGAAAAGCGATTGCACTTAATTATTCATCTTCATATAAGCAGATGAGTACACAGGTTGAACTGTTATTCAGGGCAGCAGTAGTAAAAATGCTTACGCAGATAGATGATGTATTGTATGTACATTTTTATGTTGATGGCAAGGAAGCTTTGTATGAGGACGGTACAGTTATAGGTGCATTAAAAAAGACAGATTTTACGGAATCAGACAGTGCATTTGGAGAAATGGACTGGCGTAATGTACAGTTGTATTATGCAGATTATACAGGTACCAAGCTTGTTAAAGTCAAGGAAATGCTTGCTTATAATAAGAATATGCCAATAGAAAGAATGATTGTGCAGAGGCTTATAAGCGGACCTACAGCCGCAGGAGCATACACGTCACTGCCCAAAGATATCAAACTTCTTGGTGTGTCTGTTGTAGAAAAGGTGTGTTATGTTAATCTTAGTGAGGAATTCCGTGACGAGCTTGTTAATGTGAGCTCATATGTTGAGATATATTCAATAGTTAATTCATTATGTGCCCTTGACAGCATAGAGTCTGTTAAAATATTCATTAACGGAGATTATACGAATACGTTCAGGGACAGTATAAGCCTTGACAGACTGTATAAATTTAATTCAGGTATAGTTGAATAAGCGTTCCAGAAAGGAACAAAAGGTTAGTTATTTGAAAAGACCATTATTAAGTGCGGCTGTAACTCAGCTTATAGCCGCAGTAATATCTACATATTGTTACAGGGAAAAGCTGCATTGGAGTGCAGTGCCTGTAATAGTATTGGTTGGAATTTTGGCATTTGAAGTTTTACGCATATGTGTAAGATTCAATAAGAATTCCTGTCTTTATTATCTTATATTTCTTATATTTCCAGTGACAATAATAAGAACAGGCATAGTAAGTGACAGACTGGGAAAATGTTATGAGAATATAACATTTACAGGCACAATATATAATATGCAGAATAAGGATGGTTATAATGTTTTGTATATTAATAATACGGACATTCATACAGGAATTATTGTATACACAGATGATAATAAATGTAATGCAGGAGACATAGTGCGGGTTACTGGAGATGTTAAGGAATTTGATAAGCCAAGAAATTATGGCAGTTTTGACGCTAATATGTATTATATTTCGCTGGGTTATCCATATAAATGCAATGCAGATAAGGTTGTAGTTACAGAGAGTAACAATAACCGGCTTAGATATATTTTGTATGTAATTAAGCAAAAGATTAAGGGTATATATGCAAAGGTATATAAAGATAAAGCTGGGCTTATGTCATCAATTGTGTTAGGTGATAAATATGAGCTTGATATTAAGACTAAAGAGGAATACCAGAAAAATGGAATTGCACATCTGCTTGCAATAAGCGGTCTGCACATATCTTTAGTTGGTATGGCTGTATATAAGCTAATAAGAAAATATATAGGGATAATGAAAGCTTCTGTAATATCAATCGCGGTTATTATAATGTACCTTATTATGACAGGAGAAACGGTATCTGCCAAAAGGGCGGTATGTATGCTGGTGCTTATTATAATTGCAGATGTATATGGCAGGACATTTGATATTCTTACAGGGTTGTCAGCTGCTTCAATATTAATACTTGGGCGTAATCCATATACGGTCTATAGTATGTCATATATAATGTCATTTCTGGCGATTATAGGTATATCACAGTTATATCCTGTATTAATGCCTGATGAAAAAGCTATAAATAGCAGAATGGACAATACTGGCAAAATAGTAAAAAAGTCGATAGTGTACATTATTAATGCATTGCTATGTAGTATTGCGGTTACATTAGCGACACTTCCAGCAGTGCTTTATAGTTATAATTCGGTATTCATGACAAGTATTTTTATTAACTGCATTGTAATACCACTTATGCCAGTGGTGATGATAACGGGAATTATTACAGCATTTGCTGGTTTTATATCGCTTAAGCTTGCGTATTTTACGGCTGGGGCAGGTAATTATGTTCTTGATTTCTATGACTTTGTGTGCGAACGTAATTCAAGGTTGGGACAGTTCAGAATAATAACAGGACAGCCGCCAGCAGGAATAATTATAGTATATAGTGTGCTAATGATAATATTTATCATTATAAATAAGCCGTCCTTTAAATATAACTTTAACAATTATTACAAGATGCATAGCTTGGTAAATAAAGCAATTAACAACATTATTGCTGTTATGCTGGTGGTATTGGTTCTTAATATGCACTACAAGCCTTATAACGGGCTGCAGATTAATATGTTAGATGTAGGGCAGGGCGACAGCATATATGTAAGTGCTTCGGGCAGACATAATTTTTTGTTTGACGGTGGAAGCACGGATATTAAAAGTGCAGGACAGTACCGGGTGTATCCTGCATTGCGTGCGATGGGCTGTAAATATATAGACTGCATTTTTATAAGCCATACGGATAATGACCATATAAGTGCAGTTATGGAGCTTATTAAGATGTGTGATGATACATTTTCTATTGGGAGTATTGTTATGCCGGATATTAAAGGCAAAGAGAATATAGAGGCATATATGAAGCTTGTGGATATGGCTGATAAAGCAGGCATAAATGTATGTTATGCCGTAAGAGGATATACATTTACAGTAGGAGAGCTGGATATTAAATGTATACATCCTTGTGCTGGTTACGACTATGAGGATAGTAACGATTATTCTGCTGTTTATTGCATAAGTTATAAAAAATTCTCAATGCTTATGACTGGTGATGCAGAAAGCAGGGCAGAGGACTGCCTTATTAATGATATTAATAAAGAGAGAGCAGCTAATGTAGATATTAAAGATGAGCTTTCTGATATAACAGTTCTAAAGGTGGGACACCACGGCTCTAAATATGCTACAAGTGATAAGCTGCTTAAGACAATTAAGCCGCAGTATGCACTTATATCGTGCGGTATCAATAACAGGTACGGGCATCCCCATAGTGAAACGCTTGAAAGGTTAGAAGACAATAACTGCAAGGTGTATGTTACAAATACATTAGGAGAGATAATAATTAGAACAGACGGATACAAAATGAGCGTTCATCAATATTTACAATAATGCAGTATAAATGGTACAATTATACTTATGAAAACTTTAAATGATAATATTAAAAAAGGCGAATATCAGAAAGTATATCTTATATATGGTGAGGAAGAATATCTTAAAAAGCAGTATAAGGATAGAATGAAACAGGCGATAATAGGTGATGATACTATTAATTACAGTTATTTTGAAGGAGATAATACAAAGCCTGAAGATGTAATTACTATATGTGAGACAATACCATTTTTTAGCGAAAGACGACTTGTTATAGTAAGTGACAGCGGGTATTTTAAGACGGCTAATGATAAAATGGCAGACTATATTAAGGAACTGCCGGATTATCTTATATTAATATTTATAGAAAAAGACGTTGATAAGAGAAATAAAGTATATAAGGCTGTAAGTTCTAATGGATATGTATGTGAAATGCAGTATCAGACACCAGCAACGCTTAAAAGGTGGATAGCAGGAATGATGGCTTCCAATGATTATAAAATAAGTGAGGCAGCATGTGAGCTTCTTCTTGATAAGACTGGTGCAAGTATGGAGCTTATAAGAAATGAGATAGACAAGCTTATAAGCTATTGCAGTGATAAAAAGATGGTTATGCCGCAGGATGTTGAGGCGGTATGTTCAACACAGACTGTAAGCCATATATTCGATATGCTTGAGGCGGTTGCCAATAAGAATAAAGAAAAAGCACTTTCGCTTTATTATGATTTGCTTACATTAAAAGAGCCTCCGATGAGAATACTATATCTTATAGTAAGGCAGTTTAATGGAATATTGCAGGCAAAGGAGCTTGCGGCAAGGGGGCTTTCAAGCAAAGAGATAGCTTCGGCTATAAAGGTTGCACCATTTGTTGCTGGTAAATATCTTTCACAGGCAAAATATTTTACAACAGATACAGTTAAAGATATATTAAATGAATGTGCAGATATAGAAGAACGTGTAAAGCAGGGAAGATTGCAGGATAAGCTCGGAGTAGAGCTTATAATAATTAAATATTCAGCGTAAAATATAATAGGCAATTTCCTATTACATAAAAAAGACTGGTGCGAGGGTATGCACCAGTCTTTTATGTTAAATAAAATAATTAAGCTAAAGTGTTAACAGCCTTAGTAATACGAGATACTTTTCTAGCAGCTGTGTTCTTGTGGAAGATTCCTTTAGAAGCAGCCTTAGATATCTCAGCTATAGCAACAGGAAGAGCAGCTTCAGCAGCAGCCTTGTCACCAGCAGCAACAGCAGCGTCTACCTTCTTGATATAAGTCTTAACCTTAGACTTTATTGCCTTGTTTCTATCAGCTCTTACCTGACTTGTGATTACTCTCTTCTTAGCAGATTTAATGTTAGCCAATCCGTACACCTCCAAATATTAATATAATCTTAGTTATCTGTTTCGCATTAAAGCCGGACACGGACGATCTAATGTAAACATACTCATATATCTTATAGTAGAAAGTCCATAATGTCAACCATTAATTCACAAAAATATTTATCATTAAATAAATATTCCTGCACATTATAAATAATAAGATGTGAAAAATCAATATGATAGAGATTTTTCATATAAAAATAATGATGCAAGGGTCATAATTCAGGGACAAAATACCTTTTGATTCTTGGTGTCATATAAAGTATGGAATTAAATATGTATACAACATTATATGGGAGTTAAAGATATGCAGAATAATATTAGAACAGACCTTGCAGTAGAATTAAATGAGGAGATTTCAAGAAAAGCCGGCAGGTTAAAAGGCATTATTGTAAATCAGCATAAAGATAAGGATACAGGGATAGAAGTTACAAGCCTGAAGGTTACTAATAAAGCAGGTGAGAGAATGATTGGAAAGCCAATGGGCACTTATATAACGATAGAGGCAAGAAAGATAAATGAGATGAATGAAGATTATAACAATAATGTCACCGAAATTCTGAAAAATTATATCAGCGAACTTATAGGTGAGCTGTTAAAAAATAAAAAAGTTAAAGATAACGGAAAGGATAGCAGACAAGATAATAAAATACCATTTTCAGGTGGGAAAAATATAAGCTCCAAAAGACCCATAAGTCTTTTGGTGGCAGGACTTGGCAACAGGGATATTACATCGGACTCGCTTGGACCACTTGTTGCAAAGAACCTGTATATTAATGGACATATTGATAATGATGATACTGGGCTGTGTGTATGTTCAATAATACCGGGAGTTATGGGGGATACAGGTATGGAAACTGCGGATATAATTAAGGGAATTGCAAAGCAGATAAATCCGTCAGTTATTATTGCAATAGATGCACTTGCAGCAAGAAATATAGAAAGGCTTAATACTACAATACAGCTGTCGGATATGGGCATTAATCCAGGATCAGGAGTAGGCAATCACAGAGTTGGAATTAATTATGAGAATATAGGAATACCAGTTCTTGCAATTGGAGTTCCAACAGTAATAGATGCTTTGACAATAGTAACAGACCTTGTAAGTCCTCTTATAGGTGATTGCAGTGCTGATGAGATAGCAGCATTTTTTTCAGGGATAGACAATAATATGAAGGATATGTATGTCACACCTAAAGCAATAGATCAGGACATTAAAAATATAAGTGTGATAATATCATCAGCTATAAATAACCTGGAGCAGGCTGGAATATCTGGATAATTACAAGCTTTGAACGGACTGCAAAATTATTAGTTATAAATACAATATTTTGGCTGATGGATATTTTTAAATAAAATAGGTAATATTCTTAATAAGCATTAATACAATTAAATATCAGATATAAATTCGATATAAAAGTACAGTAAAGTTGTATACAAGAATGGAGGATTAGCATGGAGCGTAAGCACAGGCTGTCATCATTATTGTCAATTGTGATTATTGTAATTGTATTGGCACTTATAGGTAAGAATATGAAGGTAACAGCATTTATAGAGGATACATTTATTAGTGGCTGTTTAAGGCTTATGTCACCTGCAATGCTGTTTTATGACAAGCCACAACTGCTGGATAATAATATATGGGCACAGCTGGTTAATAATGTTGTACCTGTCAATGCTGTGATTAATAACCAGAATGATGATTATATAAAGCTTGCAGACAATGATGCAGGTGGTGTTATAAGTATTAATGCTGGAGCAGATAATCTGGTAAATGGTCTTAACAATGGTGAAGATAATAGCGGTACAAAAAATGAGACAGATAATAATGCAGGCAATGCTGGTGATACACAGCCGCAGGAGAGTATAATTGCAGGAAATACCACGCAGAACAGTAATATTAACAACAGCCAGCAATTGAACGAATCGGATATACGGAATATTATTTCAAGAAATACAGTGAGCGGTGCAGTATATGATAAATCGCAGCTTACAGATTATAACTTTGTGAGAAGCCATTTTTATACAGTTACATCAATAACGGATCTGACTGACAGTATACTGCGGCCGGCAGAATTTATAGAGAAAAATCTTGCAATAAGCAAGGATAACAGCAAGCCGCAGATACTCATTTTCCATACTCATTCACAGGAGGGATTTACAGATACAGTAGAGGGAGATGTGTCAACGACAATAATAGGAGTTGGCGATTATCTCACAGAACTGCTTGTCAATAAGTATGGATATAATGTCATACACGATACGAGTGTGTATGATTATGTAGACGGAAAACTTGACAGAAGCAAGGCATATACATATGCAGAAAATGGTATTGAGAAAATACTTGCTGACAACCCTACGATAGAAGTTGTTATTGATCTGCACAGAGATGGTGTTGCAGATACAACACATCTGCTTACTAATATTGACGGAAAAGATATGGCGAGGGTTATGCTTTTTAATGGACTTAGCTATAGTAAGGTAAATGGCGATATTGCATATCTTAATAATCCTTACAGGGACGATAATCTTGCTATGAGCCTGCAAATGCAGTTGTTAGGCGAGGCTTATTATCCGGGATATCTTAGAAATATATATGTTAATGCATACAGGTACTGCCTTCACAAAAGAGGAAGGTCAATGTTAATAGAGGCAGGAGCACAGACTAATACAGTTGGAGAGGTTAAAAATGCTATGGAGCCATTAGCGGATATTCTTAATAAATGTTTATCGGGTGAGAAAATGATTAATTAATTGTACTTGAATTACGACTGATTTGATTGTATTATAATTACGTTAATCAGTTAAACTGATAAATCGATAAAATAAAGGCTAGGAGATATAAGTATATGAATAGAGTATTAGAAGATATACAGCCAAAGAATGTATTTAGATTTTTCGAGGATATATGTAATATTCCACACGGTTCAGGCAATGTTGAGAAGATAAGCAGATATCTTGTTGATTTTGCCAAGGAAAGAGGACTTGATTACAGACAGGATGAGAATTTCAATGTTGTTATAAGAAAGCCAGCAACTAAGGGAAGCACAGGAGCACCAGTTATTATTCAGGGACATATGGATATGGTTGCTGTTAAGACACCAGACAAAGATAAAGATATGGAAAATGAAGGCCTTGACCTTTTAGTTGATGGTGATTATATAAAGGCAGACAGAACAAGCCTTGGTGGAGATGATGGAATAGCAGTAGCATATGCACTTGCAATTCTTGATGATGACTCAATCAAACATCCGGATATTGAAGCTATATTTACGGTAGATGAAGAAGTAGGTATGCTTGGTGCAGAAGCTATGGATTGTTCAGATATTAAGGGAAGAATAATGCTTAATATTGATTCAGAAGATGAAGGTATCTTCTTATCAAGCTGTGCAGGTGGAGCTGTTATTATATCTAAGTATCCGGCAGTAAATACAGAAGTTACGGGAACAGAAGTCACAATAAATGTATCGGGAGTTACAAGCGGACATTCTGGTGTTGATATTATATACCAGAGAGCTAATGCCAATGTTGTTCTTGGCAGACTTCTTTTTGAATTATCAAAGCAGTACAACTATAATATCAAGACTATCTCAGGTGGTGAGAAAGATAATTCAATTGCCCCACGTTCAGAAGCAGTTATCGTTGTAGAAGATGGTGATACTGCTGGCGTAGTAGAAATGCTTAATAAGTATGCACAGCTTATAATTAATGAATATAGTGTTACAGATAAGGATATGTCTATTAAAGTAAGTGAAGGCAGTAAAGTTTCTGTCCAGGCAATGGATTACAGTTCTACTAATAAGGTTGTACTTGCACTTACACATATTCAGGATGGTGTTGTTAAATTAAGCAACGACATTAAAGGACTTGTACAGACATCAATTAATGCGGGTGTTGTAAGAATGGAAGATGGAAAGGTTGTAATTACGTATCTTCTTAGAAGCTCAGTAGAGAGCGAGAAAGAATATCTTATAGATAAGGTTACAAGTATGGTTGAGCTTCTTGGTGGTGAATATGTTATCACAGGAAAGTATCCAGCCTGGGAATACAGGAAAGAGTCAAAGTTAAGAGAAATTATGTCTGATTCTTTCAAAAAATTATACGGAAAAGAACCGGTTATTCAGGCTATACACGCAGGTGTTGAGTGTGGTATGTTTGCAGATAAGCTTGACGGACTTGACTGTGTATCATTCGGACCGGATATTATTGATATTCATACATTTAATGAAAAGCTTAATGTACCATCAGTACAACGTACATGGGAGCTTATATTAGATGTACTTGCTTCATTCTAATTAATAAATACAAAGCAGTAATTGATATGCGTTAAATCAGAAAATGGCTTGCAAAAAGTTCATATTTAGATTATTTAGGCATATTGATTGCTGTTTTTTAATTTGTTTATACAAATGTAACAAAAATCACAGCATTTTTAATAAAATATTGACAGATGTTATATATAATGTTATCTTATATGAGTACATAGCATTTAGCTATAATCTATTAATGATACAATAGATAATTCGTAGTAATACATTTATAGAATACAATCTATTGTTATTGTACCTGAAAAGGTATGTCGTGGGCGTGGGTCTTGCCCAGTTAATTCCCAATTATGTATATATTCACTGCGCAGGAATATAACTATTATTTTACGAAAGGAATATATTAAATGAAAGAAACTAATACTATATCTATGATGAATTTTGAGGATTTTAAGAAAGTTATTATGAAGAAAGCTGAACCTGTAGCAGGAGAAGGTGGGACTGTTGATATAACACACGTTATAAAGAATAATGGTTGTGAATATGACGGGCTTATTATACTTAATAAGGGGAGTGTGATATCGCCAACGATATATTTGAATGATTATTATGAGCAGTATGTTAATGGTAAATCAATAGACAGTATATTTGCTGGAATTAAGGAGTTGTATTATCTGAATAAAGACAGATTATCGGTTGATACGCAGAGTCTTATGAGTTTTGAGGGGATAAAAGATAAAATTGTATACAAGCTTATTAATTACAATGCGAACAGGAAGCTGCTAAGCCTTGTGCCACACAAGAAAATACTTGACCTTGCAATGGTATATTACTGCATATTAGGGGAGATTGAGGATGGCAATGCAACAGCTCTTATATATAACAGCAATATAAAGAACTGGCACATAAAAGAAGATGAGCTGTACAGGACAGCGGTTAGTAATACACCTAAGCTTCTTCCTGTAAAGATATATGAAATGTCAGAACTTATTAAATATGTTGATACAGCAGAGGGAAGATATTCATTGGATGATCCTTGGTGCAGTAATCTTTATGTACTTACTAATAAAAGCCGAATTAATGGTGCGGCGGGCATTATGTATGAGGGAGTATTAAAGAAACTTGCAGATAAGCTGGAGAGTGATATGTATATATTGCCTTCATCAATCCATGAAGTTATTATTCTTCCAAAGTCAACAATGTTTAATAAAGAGGAACTGATGGCTATGGTAAGAGATGTTAATACAGAGGGAGTTTCAAAAGACGAAGTTCTGTCATATACAGTGTATGAATATGACAGAAATACAGAAGAACTATATTCTTAAATGCACACAATGGGAGTCGAACCCACGACCTTTCGCTCCGGAGGCGAACGCTCTATCCAACTGAGCTATATGTGCTGATAATAATTAATAATACACTATTTTTTATAAACAAGCAAATGTTTTGATTTTGTTGTATGTTTTTGATATTATAATATGAGTGCCTGAAGGATAAAATAATATTTTCTTATAGAAAAATACATAAATACATATATGAAAATATGCAATGTATGGCATATTTAAAAATGTATAATGATATGTGGATATATAGAGAATGGAATTATCCTTCTGGCACCATAAAGTTTATGGCTTCTGATATTTAATCAGAAGGCGATAATTTTGAAAGGAGCACATATACAATATATATGCGGATAAATAAATATTTAAGTGCCAAGGGAGTATGTTCAAGGCGTGAGGCTGACAGGCTTTTAGAGGCAGGCAGGATAACAGTTGACGGGGCCGTTGCTGAATGTGGGCAGCAGGTTGATGATAATAATATTATATGTATAGATGGCAGTAAGATTTCTAATGATAAACCAGAAGATATACTTATAGCATTTAATAAGCCTGTTGGCATTGTATGTACAACAACTAACAAGCAGGGAAATAACAATATTGTTGATTATATAGGCTACAGTGAAAGAATATATCCGATAGGAAGGCTTGATAAGGAGTCGGACGGACTTATTCTTCTTACAAATAATGGTGAAATAACTGACAGGATATTACGCTCAGTTAATGGACACGAGAAAGAATACATTGTTAAAGTTAACAAGAATATAACTAAAGATTTTCTTGATAAAATGTCTGCTGGCGTGTATTTAAAAGAATTAAATGTCAAGACTAAACAGTGCAGAATATATAAAGTAAACAGCAATACATTCAGAATTGTACTGACACAGGGGCTTAACAGGCAGATAAGAAGAATGTGTCAGGAGTTGGGATATAAGGTTGAAAAGCTTACAAGAATACGGGTTATGAATATTGAACTGGGTGACCTTGCCTGCGGCGAATACAGAGTAGTAGAGGGTGCAGAGAAAGAAAAGCTTTATAACAGCCTGTAGGGTGTGAGTGCTGCTTTTTTGCTATAGCTGGATAAGAGAAGCTTTGAAATAGGTTTATAGGTATGTATATTTAATTGTTAATCTGGAGGAATATTAAGATATGGAGAAGTTAGATAGAATTAAGGAGCTTGTTGCACTTCTTAATAAGGCAGGAAAAAGCTATTATTCAGAGGGACAGGAAATAATGTCTAATTATGAATATGATGCTTTATATGATGAACTTAAAAAGCTTGAAGAGGAAACTGGCTGTGTGCTTTCGGACAGTCCTACAGTAAATGTTGGATATGAAGTATTAAGTGAGCTTCCAAAGGAACGACACGACTCACCAATGTTAAGCCTTGATAAGACCAAAGACAGGGAAAGCTTAAGGAGCTGGTTAAAAGACCAGAAAGGATTGTTATCGTGGAAGCTTGATGGACTTACTATAGTTCTTACATATGAGAATGGAGAGCTGGTAAAGGCGGTAACAAGAGGCAATGGACAGATTGGTGAAATTATTACTAACAATGCAAGAATGTTTAAGAATATACCTGTAACTATAAGTTATAAGGGAAGACTTGTGTTAAGAGGAGAAGCAATTATAACTTATTCTGATTTTAACAGAATTAATGAGGAAATTCCTGAAACAGATGCCAAGTACAAAAATCCAAGAAATCTTTGCAGTGGCTCAGTAAGACAGCTCAATAATAAGATAACAAAAGAGCGTAATGTCAATTTCTTTGCATTTACGCTTGTATCAGCAGATGGAGTAGATTTTAATAATTCAAGAAAATGCCAGTTTGAATGGCTTAAAAGCCAGGGATTTGATGTTGTTGAATATAAGGAAGTTGATAAAGATAATATACTAGATGCAATTGACTGGTTTGAGCATACAATTGTTAATAACGATTTTCCGTCAGATGGACTTGTTATTATATATGATGATATTGCTTATGGTGAATCGCTTGGAAGAACAGCGAAGTTTCCAAGAAATGCTATGGCATTCAAATGGACAGATGAAACCGCAGAAACTACATTAAAAGAGATAGAATGGAGTGCTTCAAGAACGGGACTTATCAATCCTGTGGCAATATTTGAACCGGTTGAACTGGAAGGAACTAAAGTTTCAAGGGCAAGCGTGCATAATATAAGCATAATGGAAAGCCTTAAGCTTGGAATAGGTGACACAATTAAAGTATTTAAGGCCAATATGATTATTCCGCAGATTGCAGAAAATATTACACAGAGCGGAACAGTAAGGATACCAGAAGTCTGTCCGGTATGTGGTGGAAAGACAAGGATAAGCGATGTTAATGATGTAAAATCATTGTATTGTGATAATGAACAGTGTCAGGCTAAGCACATAAAAAGCTTTGCACTTCTGGCATCAAGAGATGCACTTAATATAGACGGTTTATCAGAGGCAACTCTAGAAAAGTTCATTCAGAAAGGTTTTCTTAAGAGGAGAGGGGACATTTTCAGAATATCAAGATATAAAGATGAGATAACATCAATGGAGGGCTTTGGCGAGAAGTCTTATAATAATCTTATTGAAGCACTTGAAAAGGCGAAAGATACAGATTTAGTCAGGGTTATATATGGCCTTGGAATAGATAATGTGGGACTTTCCACAGCAAGATTAATAGTTAATAAGCTTAATAATGACCCTGAGGCGGTTCTTAAAGCAACAGCAGATGAACTTACTGATATAGATGGAATAGGTGAAGTTATAGCAGAGGCATTTGTTGAATATTTTAAAAATGAAGATAAGAAAGATGAGTATCTTGACATATTAAGTGAGGTTAATATTAAAGAGGCTGAAAATGCACAGACAACAGAGGAACTTGCTGGCAAGACATTTGTTATAACAGGAAATGTTAATCATTTTGCTAACCGTAATGAACTTAAGGCACTTATAGAGAGTATGGGAGGCAAGGTGACAGGTTCTGTCACAGGTAACACATCGTATCTTATTAATAATGATAGTACATCGCAGTCAACTAAGAACAAGAAAGCTGCCCAGCTTGGTGTTCCAGTGATTACGGAGGAAGAATTCATCAAGCTTGCAGGAAAAGATGAATTGTTGTAGAATACATCATTAACAGTAAGTTTGACTATATTAAAATGTGATTTACACAGGAATCGAGGTAAATATGCCAATTAAAATACAGAATGATCTTCCAGCTAAGCACGAGTTAGAGGAAGAAAATATATTCGTGATGGACGAAAGCAGGGCACTTTCACAGGATTTCAGAGAATTGCAGATAGCAATTCTTAATCTTATGCCAATAAAGCAGGACACAGAATTGCAGTTATTAAGAGCATTATCTAATACTCCATTACAGATTGATGTGACATTTATACAGACAGAATCACATGTGTCAAAGAATACATCATCATCACATATAAAGAAATTTTATGAAACATTTTCTAATGTAAAAGACAGAAATTTCGATGGACTTATAATAACAGGAGCACCAGTTGAAAAGCTTGCATTTGAAGAAGTGAACTACTGGGATGAGCTTACAACAATAATGGAGTGGTCAAAAGAGCACGTTACATCAACACTCCACATATGCTGGGGTGCACAGGCGGGACTTTACTACCATTATGGAATTAAGAAAGTCCTTCTTGATGAGAAATTATCAGGTGTATACAAGCACCACGTTCTTAACAGAAAAGAGCCTCTTGTAAGGGGATTTGATGATTTCTTTATGGCACCACATTCAAGATATACAGAAGCGTGCAGGAAAGATATATTAAACAACAAACAGCTCAAGGTATTTGCTGATTCAGATGAAGCGGGCATATATATTGCAATAGGACAGGACGGCAAGCATATATTTGTTATGGGTCACCCTGAATATGACAGGATGACACTTGATCAGGAATATAAGAGAGATTTAGACAAGGGGCTTGAGCCACAACTTCCAGTGAACTATTATCCAGATGATGATTGCAACAGAAAGCCAGTGTTATCTTGGAGAAGCCACGCTAATAATCTTTATACTAACTGGCTGAATTATTACGTATACCAGACTACCCCTTATGACCTTAATGATAAGGTTCAGACGTATGGGAATTAGGGCTGGGATTTGTTGTTGTTTGGAAAGTAGGTGATGTTATGCTTGCAACTATGAAAAATGAATATAATAAGTTGTCAGATATTGAAAGATTTATAACAGATGGAAGATTAACAGAGCCTTCAAATGGAAAGCGTTTTGAGTGGCGTGAAATGATTGAAGAAGTTAAAAAACTAGGAAGACCATTGAAAGAGGAAGAAACAAAAAAATTTAGAATTAAGTAGTTGAATATTGTTATTTGGAGAAATAAAATAATTATGTTTTTATTATAAGCACCAACAGAGTAAAATCTTAAGGTGCTTATTTTTTACGCAATTATAATGGCTGGTCTATATCTGATGGTATAAATACTTGACGTACGCAAAAACGTACGTTATAATAATTTTGACATAAAAATTTCTACATTCAAGATAATATTTAGCATATAATTAAAGAAGAACAGATGCAAAATATAATATAATATAATTTATAAGAGATAAGATAGAAACATATAGAGTGTAAGAGAGAAAAACATAATAGAGTGTAAGAGAGATTTAATGAGAGAATAGTAATAAAAAATAATTACATTTAGTATAAAATAGAACAGTATATTTGATTAAAGGAAAAAGGTAAGGAGATTTTATTATGTCAGCAATTAATATAACAAACGCAAGAAAGGAACTCTATAATTTGGTGGAGGACGTTAATCTCTATAGTGAACCAACTTTAATTGTAAGTAAGAAAGGTAATGCGGTTCTGATATCGGAAAGTGATTGGAATGCAATTCAGGAGACGATTTATCTTAATTCCATTCCAGGTATGGTTGAGTCCATAAAAGAAGGAATGGATACGGCAATAGAGGATTGCGTGCCAGAAGAAGATGTAGAGTGGTAAAAATATGTACCGAATAGTTTACACTAAACAGGCAGTAAAAGACATTAAGAATTTGAAAAGTGTACATCTTGATGAAAAAGCAAAAAAACTAATAGAAGTTATTAAAGAGAATCCATTTCAAAATCCACCTCCATATGAGGAATTACTTGGTAATTTACAAGGTGTATATTCAAGAAGAATAAATATTCAGCATAGATTGGTATATCAAGTGTATAATGAGCCGATTATAGCTGGTGAAATTGAGTATAATGGAACGATAAAGATTATCAGAATGTGGACACATTATGATAAAGTAAGATAAAAATAATCAACAGAATTAAGGTGACCCAATATGATAAACGAAAAAGAAATAATGCCCTTTAATTTCTTCAAATATGGTGGCATATACACCGGTGGGCATAATGGTATGAGATATAAGATTGAGCGTACAGGCGAAAAGCCAGATTATGTACTTAATGTACTAATCTGGCAGGGTCCGTATGCCTCAACGGCGATGAAGGAAGAAGATATTACAGCTAAGGAATTTGAATATTCAGAAGAAGGCAGGAGTAGTGCAATTCAGTGGATACAAGATATGTATGATACTAATATTGACCGCTGGGAAAATGCACCATCAATTAATCAGGTAAAGTCAACCTTGGAATAGATTATTATATAGATTAAGCAGGATAATAGTATATTTGCACACAAAGAAAATGTACTGTTAAGGGTGAGTGCGGTTACACAAGATAACAGGCTTGTTATTAATCTAAGTGTTATATTAGATGATGTAACTGCAATAATACTTAAGCTTAATGGAGTAATTATATTATTTATGATATCTGGCTTAAAATGATATATTTTGTAAAGCTTGATATAATGCAGGGCACACACTAATATATTGCTGATTATAAGTCCGTAGATATATCCGGATATGCCAATTCCGGGAACGAGCAGTATTAATGAGGCTATTCTTATAGCGAGACCAGTTATGCTGTATGCACAGGTTCTTGCAGTCATATTAAGGCCGTTTAATATGCTTGCAAGGCTTGTTCTGACATATAGAAATGGACATATACAGGCAAGCATAATGGTATAATTGTATACACTGGGTTCGTGAAACAGTGTTGCTCCAAGTCTGCCAATGTATAATATAAATAGCACACAGCTCATTATACCAAGGTGCATACATATATTCACGGACTGGTGCAGAGTTGTGATTACACTGGAACTACGTTGTACAGAGTTGTCTTCTGACACTTTAGGAAGAAGCATAACAGACATTGAGTTGGTTATGGCAGAAGGAAAGAGGAGCAGTGGAAGTGTCATTCCAGATATAATTCCATAAGTGCTGACAGCATTTTCTTTTGACAGGCCATATATAATAAGCTGGGCTGGGATTAATATTGCCTCAGCACTTTCAAACAG
The DNA here is from genome assembly GCF_040096425.1 of Lachnospira sp. CLA-JM-H23. NCBI lineage: Bacteria > Bacillati > Bacillota > Clostridia > Lachnospirales > Lachnospiraceae > Lachnospira > Lachnospira sp. CLA-JM-H23. Next base: position 41,216 of record NZ_JBBMET010000009.1, on the reverse strand, counting down.
GTGCAAAAGGAGGCTGTTTAAGTTGAGCGGGAGAGCATATAGTGCAATAACTCTGATGTAAGAGGTTTTGCATGCTGAACAGCTATTGTTATTTCTAATAATTTTATTATTCTTATTATTCTTATTATTTTGTTTGTTGTTTACATAGACACATCCAATGCAGAATATATCTGCACAGACTTCACCTGCGATATTACCATATAAAGCATCAGGTACAGTTAAAGTTTCCAGATTTTCAGAAATCAGGTGATAATAGATTATCACACTGAATATTCGTATTAATTGCTCGATTATCTGTGATATTGCGGGAATAAATGTCTTTTTACAGCCGTAATAATAACCGCATATACAGCTGTGTATTGCGGATAAGGGAATACCAATTGCGATTATTTGGATAAGTGGAGCACAATCGGCGTTAAACATAAGTTTATCGGCTATTTCATATGAAAATGTGGCACATACCGCAGAAAATATACAGGATAACGGAAAACTCATTAAAAGACCACCAAGGAGTACATTGATATTTCCGTGTGTCTGTGCTGTGTATTTGGAAATTGCAGAATTAAAGCCACACATACATACAGAAAATGCAATTCCACATAAGGGAAGAACTAATTGCAGCATTCCCATTCCGTATGAGCCAATGTGTGAATTAAGAAAAATGCGGTAATAAAATCCAAGGATGCGGCATAGAAGTCCAGCGATTGTAAGGATGATAGTTCCTTTGATTACAGGAGTATATAGTAGTTGTCTGCCTGATTTGCTGCTCATAATTAAGAAAAGGCTCCGTTGTCTTTATTAACATAGTATGCAGCTTTTGAATATAATATTAATAAGTAATACAGTGGATTGTGAACTTAAATATTGACTGTATGGAAAGAGGGAAAAGCTGGGAGGAGGCATATGTTATATCTTGATAATGCGGCGACAACGCCTATGAGTTTGCCGGTGTGTAAGGCTATGTGGCAGTATATGATAAATGATTATGGAAATCCATCGTCAATATATGAATGTGGAAGAAATAATAAAAGGGCAGTTGAAGAAGCGAGGGCAAATATAGCCGGACTGATAGGCACAGAGGCTGATAATATATATTTTACATCTGGCGGAACTGAGAGCGATAACTGGGCATTAGAGGCAGCGGTTGCAGGAAAGCACGGTGGAACTATTATAGTAAGTGGAATTGAACACCCTGCAATATTAAATAAATGCAGAGATTTAGAGAAACGTGGGTATAATATAGAATATTTAAGATGCACATCGGATGGCATAATTGATATTGAGGATTTAAGAAGAAAGATAAAAGATGATACTTTGCTTATATCGGTTATGCTTGTTAATAATGAGATAGGAACAATACAGCCATTAATGCAGGTTAGTGCGGTGGCATCAGAATACGGTATTCCTGTTCATACAGATGCGGTTGCGGCATTTGGACATATTGATATTGATGTTCATAAGCTTGGAGTATCTATGCTCAGCGTGAGTGCACATAAAATATGCGGACCTAAAGGTGTTGGATTTTTGTATACAGACAGGGAGCTTGAGCCGTTAATATATGGAGGCGGACAGGAGAAAAATATGCGTTCCGGTACAGAAAATGTTGCTGGAATAATCGGACTTGCAACAGCTGCGGATATTGCTGTTAATACACTGCATTACAGAATGGAAAAAGAGTGGAATATACAAAGATATATGGCAGAGCGGATAGTTAATGAAATCCCGTATACAAGCATTAATGGCAATATGACAGGCAGGGTATCAGGAAATATTAATATCTGTTTTAAAGGTATAAGTGCAGGTGAACTTGTGCTTCTTTTGGATAAACAGGGCATATGCGTATCCTCTGGTTCAGCGTGTCACGGCAATCACGGCGGACCTTCGCACGTATTAAAGGCTATAGGAAAGACTGATGAAGAAAGCCTTGCTTCAATAAGACTTACATTTAATCATACATTAAATCGAAATCAGGCTGATTACTGCATTGATTGTATTAAGAAAAATGTTGCAGCATTACGGGAAATTAAAAATGATTAAAATAAATCTTGGAACTATAAAAAATAATGCACTTTACAAAAAGTGAAAAATATATCAAAGGATTAATATAATATCAGCCCATAAGGTATGAAAGAAAAATCCATACTGAGGGGCTGATATATGCTGTAAATTAATGCTGCAGATGCAGTGGCAGATACTTGGTCTTTTCAGATATTAATAAACATATATGGAGCAATCAGTCTACAGAAAAGCTGGTGATGATAACCCTTATGTGCTTATATAGATACGAATTCAGGCTTTCTTTCCTTGAATATAGTATAATAGTTAAATCCTGTATTTTTAAGCATATCAGTGATTATTTCATAGGAATATGCAATATGGCAGGCTTTATGGGCATCAGAACCTGTTGTTATAATCTCGCCGCCAAGTGAGCGGTACATTTTTACTATATCAAGGCAGGGATTAGGATTTTTAAGTCCGTATTTAAGTCCTGCGGTATTGATTTCAATGCCTTTGCCCTTGTCAATAAGAAGTCTTAGGATTGTATCGAAATAATCATAATAATCTTTCCAGTTATAATCATTATCCTGATCAGGAGCATATCTTACAATATAATCAAGATGTCCGTATACATCAAAGTTATCGCAAGTTTTAATGCAGTCGGTTATTGCTTCATAATATCTGCTTATTGCATCTTTTACGGACACATTATCCCAGAATTCAGGATAATAAGGGTCGTTGCCATATACAAGATGTGATGAACCAATTATAAAATCAAGTCTGCCAGTAGGGTCGTAGTTGTTGATTTTATCTTTAGCAGAAGAAAGAAGTCCCTGTTCGACACCAATTCCAATAAAAATATCATTTTTATAACGCTCTTTTAATTCAAGCAGTTCGTCTGTATATTTGTCATAATCAAGGGCAAATACAACATTTCCGTCCTCTAAAGGGTAATCGTAGTCGTTGTGTTCTGTAAAACATATGCTTTTTAACTGCATATTGATGGCATTTTTGATTATATTCTCAGGAGTTTCGGTTGAATCAGACGAAAAATGCGAGTGAAGATGCCAGTCTGAAAGTTCAGGATAAGTTCTCATATATGTCTTCTCCATTTCATAAGTAAAATTAGATTGTTATTATGTGGGCTGCTAAACAATCACGATGTATAAGTGAGCAGTAAAGATTATTCTGATACTCACATCATATTTATAATTATTATATTGTTGATTATAGCATTATTAGTTTGAAAATGGTACTAAAGCCCTTGAAAATATTTGAATTGATTGTTATTATGTAAACGTATTTTTACATTCTTTACACAAAATGCACAATTTCTTTACTTTTATTAAGTATAGATAAATCTTTATTAACAGATAATTAGTATGTGCAGGACAGGAGAAAAAAGTGAATATTGAGTTAGTTGGCAATTTGTTTATGTTTGCAGGCGGCATCGGTATGTTCTTATATGGAATGAACATAATGGCAGATGGTATGCAAAAGTCAGCGGGAAGCAAGATGAAACAGCTCATAGGCTATCTTACAAGGAACAGATTATTAGCTGTTCTTGTTGGAGCATTTATAACAGCCATAATTCAGAGTAGTGGCGCGACAACAGTTATGGTTGTTGGATTTGTTAATGCTGGTCTTATGACACTTGTACAGGCTGTAGGAGTTATAATGGGTGCTAACATTGGTACAACCATAACAGCATGGATTGTATCTTTAGGACAGCTCGGAGATGCTGTCAAAGTGTTAAAGCCATCATTTTATGCACCTCTGCTTGTAGGAATCGGTGCAATTCTTGTATTGTTTAGTAAGAAGCCTAAAAAGAAAATGGCAGGAGAGATAGTTGTAGGTATCGGACTTTTATTCTTAGGACTTGATTTTATGTCAGAGTCGATATCTCCATATACAGATGCACCTATTTTTTCAAAAGCGTTTGAAGTAGTAGGAAGTAATCCATTATTGGGCATTGCAATTGGTATTGTAGTAACAGCAATTCTACAAAGCTCTTCTGCATCAGTAGGTATATTACAGACACTCGCAATTAATGGAGTGGTTACTACCAATGCGGCAGTATTTATTACGTTGGGGCAGAATATAGGTTCGTGTGTAACTGCAATTATATCAAGTGCTGGTACAACAAGGAATGCAAAGAGAGCAGCTTGTATGCATCTTTTATTTAATGTTGCGGGAGCAGTTATATTTGGAACAGGTGCTTTTATATTATTTATGTTTAAACCTGCGTTAGCTGTGCATAATATAACAAGTGTGGAAATATCTATATTCCATACGTTCTTTAACATAATATGTACAACTATAATGATGCCATTTGGAAGTCTGCTTGTTAAACTTTCAGGCATAATTATAAGAGAGAAGACTGAAGATGAAGAAAATGCTTCATTAGAGGCAAGCGACAGTTATGCGGCAGAGTTATCAAGACATTTTGACAGCAGAATATTAGAACAGCCATCAGTAGCGGTTGACAGGGCACTCAGCGAAGTTATCATAATGGGCAATCTGTCACTGGATAATATAAAATATTCGGTAAGTGCTGTTATGAACAATGATCAGGATATGATAGATAAAGTCATAGAGACGGAACACAAGGTTGACCTCTATGAAAAGTATCTTACAGAATATCTCATAAAAGTTAATAATCTTTCCATAACGGAAGAACAGCATTTACTTATTAATGATTTATTCCATGCGATTATTGATATTGAGAGAGTGTCAGACCATGCAGAGAATATGTCTGATCTTGCCAAATACAAGATAGATAATGAAATAATATTCTCCCAGCATGGAATGGAAGAACTCAAGAAGTTATCTGAAAAGGTTATTGTCTGTTTCTCAGAGGCAATTAAAGCCAGGGAAAAGTTCAGCAGGGTTGCAGCAGATAATGTATGCCGTATAGAAGACGAGGTTGATGATTTAGAAGAAGAATTAAGAAATAAACATATCGAGAGATTATCTTCTGGATTATGTAAGCCATCTAATGGCGTTGTATTCCTTGATATTTTGTCTAATCTTGAGAGAATGTCAGATCACGCTAATAATCTTGCGGACTGTGTGTTAGCAGAGATAAAAGAGAAAAAATAAGCTGATTAGTGAGTTTCAGAACAGACTAGATATAATAAGATTAATGGAATATGGTAAAAAGTTTAATTTGAATGGCGAAATATACAATAATTTGTAAAAAATAGGAATTAACACTTGATATTTTAAATTGTTTTATGTAGAATACAATGTAGTTGATTTTTTATTAACAATCTTTATATTAGGAGGATTTATTTTTATGTCAGTAAAAGTTGCGATTAATGGTTTTGGACGTATCGGTAGACTTGCATTCAGACAGATGTTCGGTGCAGAAGGATACGAAGTAGTTGCTATCAACGATTTAACAAGCCCTAAGATGTTAGCTCATCTTTTAAAGTATGATTCATCACAGGGAAGATATGTTGATTTCGGTGAGGAAGATCAGGTAACAGCTGATGATGAAGCAGGTACAATTACAGTAAAGGGTAAGACAATTAAGATCTACAAAGAGCCAGATGCTAACAACTGCCCATGGGGAGATCTTGATGTTGACGTAGTTCTTGAGTGCTCAGGTTTCTATACATCAAAGGCTAAGGCTCAGGCTCATATCAATGCAGGTGCTAAGAAGGTTGTTATCTCAGCTCCAGCTGGTAACGATTTAAAGACAATCGTTTACAATGTTAACCACGAAACACTTACAGCAGATGATCAGATTATCTCAGCTGCTTCTTGTACAACTAACTGCTTAGCTCCTATGGCTAAGGCTCTTAATGACTGTGCAACAATCGAATCAGGTATTATGTGCACAATTCACGCTTACACAGGTGACCAGATGATACTTGATGGACCTCAGAGAAAGGGTGATTTAAGAAGATCAAGAGCTGGTGCTTGCAACATCGTTCCTAACTCAACAGGTGCTGCTAAGGCTATCGGTCTTGTTATCCCAGAACTTAATGGAAAGCTTATTGGAGCTGCTCAGAGAGTTCCTACACCTACAGGTTCTACAACAATCCTTAACGCTGTTGTAGCTAAGAAGGTTACTGTTGATGAAGTTAATGCTGCTATGAAGGCTGCTGCTACAGAAAGCTTTGGTTACAATGAAGAACTTATCGTATCAAGTGATATCGTTGGAATGAGATTTGGTTCATTATTCGATGCTACACAGACAATGGTTAACGAACTTCCAAACGGTGGCTGCCAGGTTCAGGTAGTTTCTTGGTATGATAACGAGAACTCATACACAAGCCAGATGGTTAGAACAATTAAGTACTTCGCTGAATTAAGCAAGTAATTATAATATACATTGACCATTAAGGGTTAATTTATTTAACTTGTAATAATACCGGAGATGAGAATTCATTCTCCGGTATTTTGATAAGTATGTTAAGACTGTCCTGATGTATGGCGGGACAGAACAGGCATACCTGGGTTGTTTACAGGTCACTGTCAATAAGCTAGTAATGATAATTTGGAGGATATAGATATGCTTAATAAGAAGTCAGTTGATGATATCAACGTTAATGGCAAAAGAGTTTTATGCAGATGTGATTTTAATGTACCATTAGATGGTGATAAGATTACAGATGAAACACGTCTTGTTGCTGCACTTCCAACAATAAAGAAGTTAATAGCTGATGGAGGAAAGGTTATTCTTTGCTCACATCTTGGTAAGCCAAAGGGAGCTGATAAGGCATTTTCATTAGCACCAGTTGCTAAAAGACTTTCAGAGCTTCTTGGACAGGAAGTTAAGTTCGCTGCTGATGATACAGTAGTTGGTGACAATGCAAGAGCTGCTGTTGAAGCTATGAATAATGGAGATGTTATTCTTCTTGAGAATACACGTTTCAGAGCAGAAGAGACAAAGAATGGTGATGAATTCTCTAAGGATTTAGCTTCAATCGCTGATGTATTTGTTAATGATGCTTTCGGTACAGCACACAGAGCACACTGCTCTAACGTAGGTGTAACAAAGTATGTTGATACAGCAGTAGTTGGTTACCTTATGCAGAAAGAAATAGATTTCCTTGGAAATGCTGTTAATAATCCAGTAAGGCCTTTCGTAGCTATTCTTGGTGGTTCAAAGGTGTCTTCAAAGATTTCTGTTATTAACAACCTTCTTGATAAGGTTGATACACTTATTATCGGTGGCGGTATGTCATACACATTCCAGAAGGCTCATGGTGGTCACGTTGGACAGTCATTAGTTGAAGAAGATTATCTTGACTATGCTAAGGAAATGATGGCTAAGGCTGAAGCTAAGGGTGTTAAGATGCTTATTCCTGTTGATACAGTAGTAACAAAGGAATTCAAGAACGATACTCCTTTCCATGTAGTTGAAGCTGGATGCCAGGAAGATGATGATATGGGTATGGATATCGGACCTAAGACTTGTGAGCTTTACAAGGATGCTCTTAAGGATGCCAAGACAGTAGTATGGAATGGACCTATGGGTGTATTTGAATTCCCTAACTTTGCAAAGGGAACTATTGCTGTTGCAGAAGAATTAGCTCAGCTTACAGATGCTACTACAATTATCGGTGGTGGTGATTCAGCAGCCGCAGTTAATAACCTTGGTTTCGGTGATAAGATGACACATATTTCAACAGGTGGCGGTGCTTCACTTGAATTCCTTGAAGGTAAGGAACTCCCAGGTGTAGTAGCAGCTAATGACAAATAGAGTGTTTACTGACATAAACATATAGCTTTGATTGGTTAATTGACAGTTAATTCAGTCGGGCAATACACAAAAGGAGCTGTATATTGATATATACGGCTCCTTTTGTTTGAAAATAATCATAAAACTAAGCTTGTCTTAATACAATATGTTGTATATATAAAATACTTAGGTACATACATTGTATTTATTTTAAATATTTGCATTATTAGTGGCTTTTTATAAATTTGTATGATATAATTTTTTTATTAAAATAACTGAGCTGGTAATAATGATGAATAAGCTAATCAGTTATATTGTATGGAGGCGTGATTGTAGTATGAGGAAGAAGATAGTTGCGGGAAACTGGAAAATGAATATGACACCAAAGGAAGCAGTATCGCTTGTATGTGAGCTTCGTGATAAGTTCTCTAATCGTGATGTTGATGTAGTGTTTTGTGTTCCATCAATAGACATTATACCAGTTGTAGACGCAGTCAAAGGAACAGATATTAAGGTTGGTGCCGAGAATATGCACTATGAAGAAAAAGGTGCATATACGGGTGAGATTTCACCAGGAATGTTAAAAGAGGCTGGTGTTGATTATGTTATAGTTGGACATTCAGAAAGAAGACAATATTTTGGTGAAGATGATGAGTGCATCAACCGCAAAGTAAGAAAAGCAATTGAATATGGATTGACACCTATTATATGCTGTGGTGAGACTATCCAGCAGAGAGAAGAAGGCATAACATTGGATTTCATTAATAAGCAGATTGACGCAGCATTTTTACAGGTGTCAGCTAAAGATGCTATGAAGTGTGTTATTGCATATGAACCTATATGGGCTATTGGAACAGGCAGGGTTGCTACATCAGCTCAGGCTCAGGAAGTATGTGAGGCTATAAGATTAGATATAAGGAAGTTATATGGAGAAGAAGCAGCTTCTTCAATAAGAATTCTTTATGGAGGTTCTGTTAATGCTGGTAATGCTGCAGAATTATTCAGGCAGCCTGATATAGATGGCGGTCTTGTAGGCGGTGCAAGTCTTAAGCCGGATTTTTGTGAAATTGTTAATTACAATATATAATAAGATACATAGTAAGCCATATACGGAAGTAATTCTAGGTATGGCTTATTGCTTTTTAATATAATTATAATTATTCTAAATTGCAAATTAGTAATAAGTATGCTATCATACAACAGGAATAATTAGAGAGAATATTAAAGATATTGCTATCTTAGAAAAGAGGAAAATAATATGAGTAAGAAACCAGTTGTATTAATGGTACTTGATGGTTATGGTTTAAGTGATAGAACAGAGGGTAATGCAATAGCTATGGCTAATACTCCTGTTATGGATAAGTTAATGAAAGAATATCCATTTGTTAAGGGTAACGCATCTGGACTTTATGTAGGTCTTCCAGATGGTCAGATGGGTAATTCAGAAGTTGGACATATGAATATTGGTGCTGGCAGGATTATATATCAGGATCTTACAAGAATAACAAAGGCTATAGAAGACGGAGAGTTCTATAAGAATGAAGAACTTCTTGCTGCTATGGAGAATTGCAAGAAGAATAATTCCGATTTACATCTTTTCGGACTTTTATCAGATGGTGGTGTTCATAGCCACATTTCACATATATATGGTTTACTTGAGATGGCTAAGAAGAATGGAGTTTCTAATGTATATGTACACGCTTTCCTTGATGGACGTGATACACCTCCAGCTTCAGCTAAAGATTTTGTAGCCAGGCTTGAAGACAAGATGGCAGAGATTGGTGTTGGTAAAGTAGCTTCTTTAGCGGGAAGATACTATGCTATGGATAGAGATAATAACTGGGACAGAGTAAAGGAAGCATATCTTTCACTTACAACAGGTGAAGGAAAGTCAGCAGATAATGCAGTTAAGGCACTTGAAGAGTCTTATGCGGCAGATGTTACAGATGAATTCGTTGTTCCTACAGTAATAACAGAGAATGGCAAGCCACTTTCAGTTGTTAAGCCTGACGATTCAGTAATATTCTTTAACTTCCGTCCAGATAGAGCAAGAGAGATGACAAGAGCTTTCTGTGATGATAAGTTTACAGGTTTTGAAAGAGAATATATTCCAACTACATTTGTATGCTTCAAGGATTATGATGAATCAATCCCTAACAAGTTAGTTGCATTCAAGAAAGAAGAAATCAAGAATACATTTGGCGAATTCCTTGCTAATAATGGCAAGAAGCAGCTTCGTCTTGCTGAGACAGAGAAGTATGCACATGTAACATTTTTCTTTAATGGTGGTGTTGAAGATCCTAATGTAGATGAGTTCAGACTTCTTGTTAACTCACCTAAGGATGTCCCAACATATGACCTTAAGCCAGAGATGAGTGCTCCAGAGGTTGGTATGGATTTAGTTGAGGCAATTAAGTCAGATAAGTATGATGTTATCGTAATCAACTTCGCGAACCCTGATATGGTTGGTCACACAGGTGTTATTCCGGCAGCAGTTAAGGCTGTAGAAAAGGTAGATGAGCTTGTTGGCAAGGCTGTACAGGCTGTTAAGGATGTTGACGGAGTATTATTCATATGTGCTGACCATGGTAACGCAGAGAAGATGATAGATTATGAAACAGGTGCACCACATACAGCACATACAACTAATCCAGTTCCATTTATTCTTGTCAATTATGATGAAGCATATACACTTAGAGAAGGTGGAAGACTTTGTGATATAGCTCCAACTCTTATTGAGATTATGGGAATGGAGAAGCCGGCAGAGATGACAGGAGAATCACTTCTTATTAAGAAATAATTCATAGATAGGATTATATAGTGCACAGATGGACAATTAGTTATAGATATTAGTTGCACATTTAATATTTATTTGTTATAATCAATTCATTGTGATTATTGCAATAGGAGGTTTGATATATGTTTGGTATGTCATGGGCTGATACATTAAGAATAGTCTTAATGGGTATATTTATATTAGTATGTATATTTTTAACAATAGTAGTTCTTATGCAGGAAAGTAAACAGAATGGTTTATCAGGTGCTATTAGTGGTGCTGCTGATACTTACTGGGGTAAGAATAAAGGTCGTTCAATGGAAGGTAAGCTTGTAACTATTACTAAAGTTCTTGCTGTATTATTCGTTGTAATAGCTATTATTTTAAATATTAATTTCTAATTGATAACATTAACGCTCTTAAGATATAGTATCTTAAGGGCGTTTTTGTGTAATAAATATTAAATATATATTATATTGCAGATTGATGTTGAATTATAGTAATGGAATGGAGGAAACTATGAAAAGTAGTGTTTTCAAGGAAAGAAGGAAAAACCTTGCTGATTTGATACTCAATAATGAATTATATGTTCCTATGAAGACAAAGGAGATAGCAATTCTTCTTGGTATTCCTAAAGAATTAAGACACGAACTTCAGGAGGTTCTTGATTCTTTAGTTGCAGACGGAACTATAGGTGTAAGCAAGAAGGGGAAATATATGAAGCCTGATAATGTTGCACTTGTAGGAACATTTGAGAGTACAAGCAGGGGATTTGGTTTTGTTGTTGTAGATGGGCAGGATGATGATATATTTGTCAAAGCAAGTGATACTAAGGATGCTTTTTATCACGACAAAGTTAAAGTTGTAATTACAGCACAGAAGAATGGTGATAGAAGACGTGAAGGTAAGATAATAGAGATATTAGACCACGAAGTTAAGACTTTGGTTGGAACATATCAGAAGAATAAGAATTTTGGATTTGTTGTGCCTGATAACCAGAAGATTGGCTGTGATATATTCGTATCTAAGGAACACGAAATAGGAGCGGTTACAGGCAGTAAAGTAGTAGTTAAGATAAGCAGCTACGGCAGTGCAAGAAAGAATCCTGAGGGTAAGATAATTGAAGTAATCGGACATATGGATGATCCGGGAACAGACATTTTATCAATAGTAAAAGCCTATGACCTGCCAGAAGAATTTCCAGATAGTGTTAAGAAGGAATTAAAGGGCATACCAGATGAGGTTGATGGCAATGATATAGCAGGCAGGACGGATCTGCGAGATGTTGTTATGGTGACAATAGACGGCGAGGATTCTAAGGATTTAGATGATGCAGTATCATTAACTAAAGAAAATGATATATATCATCTTGGCGTGCATATTGCTGATGTAAGTCATTATGTTAAAGAGGGCAGTCCACTTGATAAGGAAGCTCTTAAGAGAGGAACAAGCGTGTATCTGGTTGACAGGGTTATTCCTATGATACCGCACCAGCTTTCCAATGGAATATGTTCGTTGAATGAAGGATGTGACAGACTGGCATTAAGCTGTCTTATGGATATAGATATGAAAGGTAACATAATAGGCCATAAGATATGCGAGTCAGTTATCAATGTAAATAGAAGAATGACTTATACATCTGTTAAAAAGATACTTGAAGATAATGATAAAGAAGAATGTGCAAAGTACAGTGAGCTTGTAGATATGTTTAAGCTTATGCAGGAATGTGCTGATATATTAAGAAAGAAAAGATTTAAGAGAGGTTCAATAGATTTTGACTTTCCTGAATCTAAGATTATTCTTGATAAAGATGGACGGCCTGTAGATATTAAGCCATATGACAGAAATGTAGCAACTAAGCTTATAGAAGATTTTATGCTTGCTGCTAATGAGACAGTAGCAGAAGATTATTTCTGGCAGGAAGTACCATTTCTTTATAGAACACACGAAAATCCTGACCCGGAAAAGATATTAAAATTATCTACATTTATTAATAATTTTGGATATTCAATGCATATAACTGATGAAATTCATCCTAAAGAATTACAGAAGCTTCTTGAAAAAATAGCGGGAAGTGACGAGGAAAATCTTATAAGCAGACTTACATTAAGGTCTATGAAGAAGGCTAAGTATACAGCGGAATGTATTGGACATTTCGGACTTGCGGCAAAATATTACTGCCATTTTACTTCGCCAATAAGAAGATATCCGGATTTGCAAATTCATAGAATAATTAAAGAATGTCTTCATGGAGGAATGAGTGAGAAGCGAAAGCTTCATTATGATAAAATCCTTCCAGATGTTGCAGAACAGGCGAGTGCAACTGAACGCCGTGCAGATGAGGCAGAAAGAGATACTGATAAGCTGAAAATGGTTCAGTATATGAGTGCACATATCGGAGAGTATTTTGATGGTGTAATATCAGGAGTAACGAATTGGGGTATATATGTTGAACTTCCTAATACAATAGAAGGAATGGTTTCTGTCAATAATATGCGTGGTTACTATGTATTTGATGAAAATCATTACGAGATGTTTAATGAAACAACTCATCAGACATATAAGCTTGGACAGAAAGTCAGGGTTGTTGTTGTTGATACTAATGCAATATCAAGAACGATAGATTTTATGTTTGCACAGGATTATGAAGAATAGTAAGCAATTAAGTAATTAGATAATGGAGGATATGTATGGGCAAAGACAGTGCAAGCGGCAACAGATTAATTGCCAACAACAAGAAAGCGTATTTTGATTACTTTATAGAAGATAAGCTTGAAGCAGGGCTTGAACTTTGTGGAACTGAGGTTAAGTCAATAAGACAGGGGAAATGTTCTATCAAAGAGTCGTATATACAGATAATTAATGGGGAAGTATTTGCCATTAATATGAATATCACACCTTATGAAAAAGGTAATATTTTCAATAAAGACCCATTAAGACCTAAGAAGCTGCTTCTTCATAAAAGTGAGATTAATAAGCTTGCAGGACAGCTTTCTACCAAGGGCTATACACTTGTGCCATTGCAGGTTTATCTGAAATATGGCAAGGTTAAAATGCAGATAGGTCTTGCAAAAGGTAAGAAGAATTACGATAAGAGAGATTCAATAGCGAAGAAAGACCAGCAGCGGGAGGCAGCTAAGGACTTTAAGATTAGAAATCTGGGGTAGGTTTTGAATGGTTAGATTGCAATGATGAGGGTGTTCGGCTGGTAAAGGCAAAACTTTTAAGGTGAGCACTTTTGTGCTCATCTTATCATAATTTATAAAAAAATTAATTTTTTATTTATAAGAATATATTGACTTTAAGTGGTATATAATGTTATATATTATATGGTCGTTAAAGACTATAATTTAATATATGGGCTTGTAAAGGTTTCGACAGGGGTTTTGAAACTGGTGAAGCTATCCGTATGCAATGCGTTAAATGGCAAACTTAAATATAAACGCTGAAGATAATTTAGCATACGCTGCCTAAGTTGCAGCAGTCTGACCTAGAGCACTCACACTTTAGGATCCAGGCTTCGAATATGTGAGAAACGACATAGCTTAAGCTTTGCGGTTATGGACGTATTATGAAGCTACTAAGTGCATAAGGGTGTTAGTTCCCGTATGCATAAGGGAATGTCAAATAACTGACTATGATAGTAGAAGAACAGCGGATGGGCTTTTGGACAGGGGTTCGACTCCCCTCAGGTCCACTTAGCAACTTTTCGATTTTTATATTAACAAAAGAATATGTCATTATAAAAATTTCTTATAAAAATCAGAGCAATTTTTATTTGACTTTTTAAAAAATAAGAAATATAATATCTAACAAACGAGTAGCAGACTAGCGTAAATCCAGTTTTGCTACTCTTTTTTTGTGCGTAATTATACGCATTTTAATAATTATATAATTGTCATTAAAAAGTGTGTAGCTTATCAGCGTAAGTCCAGCTTACGGTATAAATACACACTTTTTTTATGCAGAAAAAGGAGGATTTTGATGGCAGAAAGTAACAGAATGAGAGAAATGCCAGTAAATAGGCTTATGGTACAGATGGGTATACCAATGATTTTATCAATGGCATTACAGGCGGTTTACAATATTGTAGACAGTGCATTCGTTGGAAATATGAAAGTTGGAAGTGAAGCGGCACTTAATGCACTGACATTGGTATTTCCTGTTCAAATGCTTATGGTGGCAATAGGAATTGGAACAGGTGTAGGAACAAATGCACTTCTTGCAAGAACGCTTGGACAAGGTAATAACAAGAAAGCTGCCAAGATTGCAGGAAACAGTCTGTTTCTTGGAGTAATTATTTATGCGGTATGTTTATTATTTGGTGTTTTTGGGGTGAAAGCATATATTTCTTCACAGACTGTTGATACAGAAGTTATTTTGATGGGAGTAAGCTATCTTAGAATATGTTGTGTTATTTCCTTTGGAATTATATTCTTTTCGTTGTTTGAGAAATTATTGCAGGCAACAGGACGTTCACTTTATTCCACAATAGGACAGGTAGTTGGGGCAGTTGTAAATATTGTTCTGGACCCAATTATGATATATGGTATAGGACCTGTTCCGCAGATGGGAGTAAAAGGTGCTGCATATGCAACAGTTATTGGCCAGGTTGTATCGGCAGGATTATTATTTATTTTCCATATGAAATTAAATAAGGAATTTGAGCATAGTGTTAAATATATGAAACCAGATGCCGGAATTATAAAAGAAATTTATGCAATCGGACTTCCAGCGATTATAGCACAGGCTCTTATGTCTATTATGGTTTATGTTATGAATTTGAATTTGAAGTTCAATCCTTCTGCACAGACGGCATATGGACTATTTTATAAAGTTCAGCAGTTTGTATTGTTCTTAGCTTTTGGTTTAAGAGATGCAATTACACCAATAATAGCATTTGCTTATGGAATGGGAAGTAGAAAGAGAATAGAAGACGGAATAAAATATGGTCTTATATATACAATTGTACTTATGATTGCAGGGGCAGCAATTACAGAGATTTTTCCAGGTGCATTTGCAGCTTTATTTAATGCAGGGCAGTCAAGAGAATATTTCATAGGAGCAATGAGAATTATTTCAATAAGTTTTATATTTGCAGGAATAAATGTTGCGTATCAGGGAATTTATCAGGCATTAAATGGTGGAATAGAGTCACTGGTTATATCGCTTCTTAGACAGCTTATTATAATATTGCCATTGGCGGGAATATTTTCTGCTTTTGTAAGAAATGGACAGGCTGGTGTATCGCTTATCTGGTGGGCATTTCCAATAACAGAGATTATCGCTTGTCTGGCTGGATATGTATTTTTAAAGAAAATCAGAAAAAATAAAGTAGAGAAGTTAAGTGAATAAATTCATAAAATGGATTAGTCTGTGACAAATCTGAAATAAGAAAAATTTTAATTGAATGAGGAGGCTTACATATGGCAAATAAAATTATTACAATCAGCAGGGAGTTTGGAAGCGGTGGACGATTTATCGGAGAAGAAGTCGCTAAGAAGCTGGGAATGAAATATTATGATAAAGATATAATCAGCCAGATAGCAGAAAAGTTGGGATTTTCAAAAGAGTATATCAGTCAGAATGCAGAACTATCACCTAAAAAAGGGTTGTTTGCATATGCACTTACAGGACGTGATACAACAGGAAAATCAGTAGAAGATATGGTGTATGAGGCTCAGAGAAAAGTAATTCTTGAAATAGCAGAAAATGATAGCTGTGTAATTATAGGAAGAAATGCTGATTATATATTAAAAGACAGGACGGATGTTATTAATATTTTTATACACGCAGATATGCCTGAAAAAGTAAAGAGAATATGCAGATTATATAATGTCACAGAAACTGAGGCTGTAGCGATGACAGCAGATATTGATAAAAGACGTATGACTAACTATCGTTATTATACAGACCAGAAGTGGGGAATGGCACGAAATTACACATTGACATTAAATAGTTCACAGCTAGGGTATGATATGTGTGAGAAGATTATAATGGAATGTGCACAGCAGTAGATTTTTATATGTAGTGATAAGATTTAATAGTTGAATTGATTGCATTTGTGTGCTGATTATTTTATTATTAATGCAAAGCAATTTACAATTCCTGCGAGGAGTTTAAATACTTTGACTAAAGGCAATTATTATAGAATTGGAGGAATATATTATGTCCGCAGATAAGACTAATGTTATGAGAAGTCTTGACCAGAAGAAGATTAAATATAAAGTACACGAATATAAGGAGTCAGGTGCAGTAAGCGGTGTGGAAGTTGCGGCGGCACTTGGACAAGACCCTAAGAGAGCATTTAAGACACTTGTTACAATAGGCAAGAGCGGCAATCATTACGTGTTTATGGTTCCTGTAGCAGAAGAACTCGACCTTAAGAAAGCTGCCAAATGTGTAGGTGAGAAGAATATTGAGATGATAAAGTCAAAGGAGCTGCTTTTGCTTACAGGTTATATTCACGGTGGCTGTTCACCGGTTGGTATGAAGAAGTTCTTTAGAACTGTTATAGATAAGAGTGTGCTTGATATTGAAGATACAATATTTTTCAGTGCTGGAAAGATAGGATTTCAGATAGAAACCGATTACAGCGAATTAAAGAAAGTGATAAAGATAGAAGAAGATGATATTACTGTTGAATAGGAGGTCTGCATATGGACAAGGAAGTCAAGAAGCATATGGTTGGCGGGTATGAGTTTAATACTAAAGAAGATGCCCAGTTGGCCAAAGATGAACTTAATGCTATTAAATATGTGTCGGCAAAGACTAATACGAAAGATCCTAAGCAGGTATATAATCTTTATAATAAAATAATAGAACGTAAATTATTCTCGACACAGATAGGAATGAATTACCTTAAGCAGTTACAGACATTTTTATACAAGAGCAGTGAGATACCTAATGACAAAATCCAGCCTATCCCGATAAATGCGGATACACAGGAAGCACTCGACAAACGAAAGGAACAGATAGAATTTAAGAGTGAACTAAGAAATCTGTCTATTCAGGTAGCAAAATACAGGAATAATTTCATAAGGGCTATGGTATTAAATATTATTCTTGTTATAGTAATTATTGCGATGTTTGTAATATTAAAGACAAGTTCTAACCCTAATATATTAAATTATGAGGTCACTATCCAGAACAGGTATGCCCAGTGGCAGCAGGAATTGCAGTCGGAAGAGGAGTCTTTAAAGGCAAGGGAGCAGGAACTTAACAATAAAAAGAGGTAATTAAAAAGCAGTAAACACATTTTCTTAACATTAAGGACACATTTTTAACATAATTATTATTTAATATACAATAAAGAGTGGCAAAATGTGCTTTAGCTTTTGCTTTATATAATATTATAGAAGTTATATAGACATATTTAAAGTAATTATTAACACGGATTGGAGTATACAATGGATAATATTAAAGTATTAATGGTTGATGATGAAAGCAGAATGCGTAAGCTTGTAAGTGATTTCCTTACAAGAAAAGGATATATAGTTATTGAAGCTGGTGACGGAGAGGAAGCACTTGACAGATTTTATGCGGATAAGGATATATCACTTGTTATTCTTGACGTTATGATGCCTAAGATGAATGGCTGGGATGTATGCAGGGAGATTAGAAAGAATTCTAAAGTGCCTATTATTATGCTTACAGCTAAGAGCGATGAATCAAGCGAATTAAATGGATTTGAATGTGGTGCAGATGAATATATAGCAAAGCCTTTCAGTCCTAAGATTCTTACAGCAAGAGTTGATGCGCTTATTAGAAGAAGTTACAGCATTGATAGCAGTGAGGTGACAGATGTAGGTGGAATTATTATTGATAAAGCCGCACATATTGTTAAGATTGACGGACAGGAGATTGATTTAAGCTTTAAGGAATTTGAACTGCTTACATATTTTGTTGATAATAAAGGTCTTGCATTATCAAGGGAGAAGATACTTAATAACGTATGGAATTATGACTATTTTGGAGATGCTAGAACAATAGATACCCACGTTAAGAAGCTTAGAAAGAAGCTAGGAGATAAGGGTGATTATATTAAGACTATATGGGGAATGGGATACAAGTTTGAAATTTAACTTAGTATTAGCTGAGGAATACCAAGATGAATAAACATTCGATTAAATTTAAAATAACGCTGCTGATTGGTGGAATGATATGTGTTCTTATAGTTCTTCTTCTTGTATTTAATATAATATTTTCAGAAAAGTTCTATATGGAAGATAAACAGCAGGAGATGTTGAACGCATATAGTTCAGTAAATGATGCGTGTATACAATATTCAGATGATAGTATTTCAGAAACAGATTTACGGAATAATCTTGAACAGATATCGACCTCTAAGGGCATATCTATGATTATAGTAAATAGTGACTGGACGACTTTTTATGTAAGCACTCACGGAGATGAGATGCTTCTGGAAAGATTGAAAAAGAGTATATTTAATAATGATATTTTCCAGAATATACCATCTAAGAGTAATAGTGATTCATCTAACACAGACGGAAGCACTGATAATAATGGTACTTCTTCTGATAGCAGGAATGGCCAGAACAGCGGAAGTGGCACAGATGATAATAATATGAAAAATGATTTTGGTGATTTGTCAGATAGTGATAAGTCAGCATTATTTGGTGGTAATTCTGATAACAATGGTGATAAGAAGACACCTCCGGAAAAGATTATCGATATGTCAGGCAACGGAGCTAACGAGGTCAGGGAGATTATACTTGAGAATGATAAATATACAGTTCAGGAAGTATATGACAGTCGTCTGTTAGATGACTATATCGAATTATGGGGAACATTGGATAATGGTGATTTTATTCTTATAAGGACTCCTATACAGAGTGTCAAAGATAACGTGCACATTTCTAATACGCTTATAACTTATGTTGGTATAGGAACACTTCTTATAGGTGTTGTTGCGGCATTTGTGTTATCCTCATATATCTCACGTCCTATAAAGCAGCTTTCTGATATAGCAGAGAGAATGTCTAACCTTGATTTTGAGGCACATTATGAGGGCGATGATAAAGGTGAGATAGGACTTTTGGGAGATAGTATGAATAATATGTCCCATAAGCTTGAGGAGAATATTTCACAGCTTAAGGCTGCCAACCTTGAACTCCAAAGAGATATTGATAAGAAGGAAAAGCTTGAGCAGATGAGAACAGATTTCTTATCAAATGTATCACACGAATTAAAAACACCTATAGCACTTATTCAGGGCTATGCAGAGGGGCTTAAGGAAGGCATTACAGATGATCCGGAGAGTATGGATTTCTACTGTGATGTTATTATAGATGAAGCCAACAAGATGAATAATATGGTGAAGAGACTTCTTACGCTTAACCAGATTGAATTTGGTGAAGATGAGCTTGTTATGGAAAGATTCGATATTAATGAGCTTGTAAAGTCAGTAGCCGCCGCTAATGAATTAAGGGCTTCACAGAAGGAACTAACAATACAGACATTTATGAGTGAAGAACCTCTTTATGTATGGGCAGATGAATATAAGGTTGAAGAGGTGATAACTAATTATATCTCTAATGCAATTAATCACTGCTGTAATGAGAACATCATTAAAGTGAATGTTGAACAGATTGATAAAGATAATGTAAGGGTTACTGTATACAATTCTGGAAAGAATATACCCGAGGAGGATATTGAACATATATGGGAGAAGTTCTATAAGGTAGATAAAGCCAGAACAAGAGAGTATGGCGGTAACGGAATAGGGCTTTCAATTGTTAAGGCGATTGTTGAATCTATGGGTAAGCAATGCGGTGTGAGAAATGTTTCTGATGGAGTTGAGTTCTGGTTTGACCTTGATTGCAAATTATGATAGAATTCATATAGTTGAATTGAATTGTGGTGCGTATTAGAGGAACGCAGGAATGGAGATTATATGAAGAAGATAGCTATAGCTGTCTTGTCAGCAGTATGTGTATTTGCGCTGGCAGGTTGTGCTGATGATGTAACAATGGACAATGAACAGAATGATATTGTAGCTGAATACATAGCAGGTACTCTGCTTAGACATTCCTATGCTAATGAATGGAAGTATTCTAAGCTTAGTAATCCAACATTTAATAAGTCAGGACAGAGTACAACAACTACTGGAAAGAATAATACTACTGGTACAACAGCAGCTAACAAGCAGACAACAACAGCCGTGGGACAGACAGGTACGACAAGTACAACAGGAACAACTCAGGCAGGTATTAAGGCGGCAAGCATTACTGAAGCCTTAGGTCTTAGTGGTGTTACTGTTAGCTATAAGAAGGTATCGGTAGGTAACAGATATCCAACAGATGCATATGCTGTATGTGTTCCGGCAGATAGCGGCTGTAAGGTAGTAGCAGTTGAGTTTACAATTAAGAATACAGGTTCAGCGGTATATAATGCAACAACTAAGTCAGCTAATGTCACAATGAAGCTTAGTGCAGGAAGTGGCACTTACACACAGTATAAGTCAATGTTAAAGAATGATATATGTAATCTTGATAAGGTTACAATCAATGCAGGAGAGGAATATACAGCGGCAGCAGTATTTCAGGTTTCAACAACAGATGCCGGAGCTTCTGGTATGAAGCTTGAAGTGTTATCTGGAACACAGCAGGTAGAAACAATTAATTTACAGTAATATAAAAAGTATCGGAGAGGCAGATCCTGTCCGATACTTTTTTCATTTTATCTGAAATCTTTTCCTAATACATTTTCTTTAGTATACATAGCAGCTTCATCTGCTGTCAGGATATGTGCAAATGAAGCTCTTTCATTAGGCTTGTAGCCCTCACCATATCCGTTGTATTCAGCGTAAAATGTTGTTTCGTGTGCTTCAGGCTTATTCCAGTCATGAAAACCTGAGCCAGCAATCTGAGAGGAATATTTACAGTTTATTAATACGGTCTTTGCGTGTATTCTCCAAGGTCTGCTTAAATAACATGTTCCATCTGGACAGTTGCCAGTGAAATTGCAATTTTCAAATACATAGCCATATTTCTGGCCTTCATATGTAGAAGGTGCGGTATAATAACTGTTGATTTCCTTATTGCGGTTTAAGGCATATAATGTACAATTCTTAAAATATGCAGTAGCACTTCCGAAGATGAAATCAATCTCACCGCTTATAAAGCAGTCTTCATATAATTGTCTTGACAGAATTCTTGGTGCGAATTCTGTAGGACCTGTAAATCCGCCCGGCTGTTTTTCTTTAAGAGGGAGAGGACCGGTAAAGAGAGTGTCCTGATGACCAAGTAGTTTGCAGTTTTTGAAAGTAATATTATCCCCTTCCGCATATACAGCGATAGCTTGTCCAACCTCAGTACCAAAGCCTGATGAATTCACGAAGGTAATATTATAGGCGTGGAAGTTATTGGCGTGTACAAAGAAAGTATAAGACCTGAAGGTACCACGTTTGGTGTTATCAGGCATAGTCATTAATGCGTAATAGTCTTTGGTTATAATTACGTTATCCATAGACTCACCAATAAGAGTTATATTATTGTGTGTAATCTCAACACGCTCGTTATAAGTACCATTTTTAATAAAAATTGTCTCTGATACTGTTGAGCTGCTTATAGCATCAACAGCTTCCTGAATAGATGTATAGTCACCTGTATTATCTTTTGAAACAGTAATCATATAAGCCTCCATAAATTTTATTAGGTTTACATCTGATGAAATATAGTAAATGCAAAACCTATGTGCTATTATATCATTTTTTTCTTAAGTTAAAATGCTTTTATAGACATAAATATAAAAAAATTGTATACTGATTGATAAAATAAAAAGGTGTATTAAAGGATAAGTGTAAAATGATTAGAATAGTTGAAGATGTAAAAGATGTAAATATATATTTGGGACTGCGTGATAAAGTGGGCTGGATAAAACTTACAAAAGCTCAGGCACAGGAAGCACTTAATAACAGCGTGAAAGTGTTTACTGTATTTGATGATGACAAGCCTATAGGAATGGGAAGGGTTGTTGGAGATAAGGCAGTTATAAGCTATATTCAGGATTTGATAGTGATACCGGAATATCAGGGGAAGCATATCGGAAGTGAACTTATAGAACATATTATAGCGTATGTTAAGTCTATAACAATGGAGGACTCAAGAATGATGTTATGTCTTATGTGTGCCAAGGGACGTGAGATATTCTATGAAAAGCATAATTTTATTGCAAGACCGACAGAGGCGTTAGGACCGGGAATGATTCAGTATATATATTCAGAACAATAAAGCTTGACAATACATAAAAACAATTGTAAACTAAACTGGAATTGAGGTTAACAATCAACCTTAAATCTTTTATGAGGAAGGTAAAGACAAGTGAAAGAGAAGAAGTTTACAGTTTATCAGTTATGTTTTATGGCACTTATGGCGGCAGTTACATGCATATTAGCACCATTATCAATACCTATAGGGCCTATTCCAATATCACTTACTAATCTTGTGGTATATTTTACAGTATATGTGATTGGCCTTAAAGCAGGAACATGCAGTTATTGTTTATATGTGTTATTAGGAGTTGTTGGTCTTCCTGTATTTTCAGGATATGTAGGAGGTCCAGCTAAGATTGCAGGACCAACAGGTGGATATATTGTTGGATTTGTGTTGATGGCACTTATAGGTGGATATGTAATTGAGAAGACTAATCGTAATATGGTTCTTGTTATAATTGCGTGGATAGTTGGAACAATGGTTGATTACGCATTAGGAACAGCATGGTTTGCCTATGTACAGCATTGTACAGTGGGTTACGCACTTAAGGTATGTGTGTATCCATTTATTGTATTTGATCTTATTAAGATAGTAGCAGCTACATTTCTCGGAAAGGCGGTGCGATATGCACTTGTTAAAGCAGGGTTATTATCTAATGATAAGGTAGTAAGCGGGGTAACAGCATAATTTGTTATATATACAGACAACTAATAAAAAGCAGCTTTTCTACAGATAGGAAAGCTGCTTTTTATTAGCGATAAAGATGTGCTGATGTACACATCAATATCCGTATTAATAAATTAAATTGATTGATAATAATCCTGTAGAGCTTATTAAATTAAGCAAGTAAAGTCTTAACGTATTCAGCAATCTTTTCGTCCTTGCAGTTAGCAAAGAAGAGTTCCTGGAACTTTTCTCCAGCTACAGCACCCTTAACAAGATCCTGGTCAAGGTTCTTAAGAACACTGATTAAATCCTGATTAAGAGTAACCTTTCTTACTTCATCAAGAATCTTCTTATTTCTCTGTTCTGGAACAACTCTTTCCTTAGGATAACCACCACCTGGTTCGCCTTCAAATAACTTTTCAAAAATGTATGTAAGGTTTAATTCAGCACCCCAGCCAAATCCCTTAGCGAATGGAAGAGCGATTGCATTACCATCGTTAATCTGCATAAACATATATGCATCTGAAGGGTCAACAACGTGTCCACAAAGAACATTAGGGAATGAGTTAAGTGCAAGCATAGCACCTTCACCAGTACCACAGCCTGTTACTACAAAATCACAAGCACCTGAGTTAAGAAGGATAGCAGCTAATATACCATTCTGTACATATGTAAGCTGAGCTTTGTCATCAGCAGAATACATACCATAGTTGTCTACTGTATGTCCCTTGCTTTCAGCTACTTTCTTAAGATTAGAGTAAATTAAATCATTCTTTGCAGCCTGACTGTTTTCGTTAATTAAAGCGATTCTCATTATTAAAAACCTCATCTTTCCTGATATTATTCCGATTATTACGGATATATTAAATATACTGAAATATATAATATTTGTCAAATTGATAAAATAGCAGATATATGTTAAAATCCCTTAGTGGAAAAGGAGAATGTGTTATGGCAGTTAATAATAAAGATGCTAAAGCAACATTTATGGAAGCTTTAGACGGACTTAAAGAATACGCAAAGGTTAATGGAAATATAGTTACCAAGGACGATGTTAAGAGTTATTTTAACGGACTTGAATTAGATGATAACAGATACTCAATGATAATGGGTTATCTTATGGCTAATAATATTACAATAAATGGAGTAGATGGAGCAGACAATGAATTCCTACATATGCTTGAAAGTACTAAAAATGATGCTGTAAATAATGATGATAATGGAATAGCACAGGAAGATACTTCATATACTGAAACAGACGACGGAATTATTAAAAAGATAAATGTTACAGAGGAAGAGGTTAATAATCTGCCAGAAAAAGAAGTTGTTATGGCGGCTCAGATGATAGCAGATAATATGGACTATTCCGAAGATGATATATATCTTGAAAGATACCAGAAGGAGCTTGAACAGATACAGCCAGTATCAGATACTACAAGAGCTTACCTTTTAATTAATATCGTTGAAGATAATGATAAAGAGTCTTTAAAGCTTTTGTCTGAGTCATATCTTGGAAAAATTGTAGGCTGGGTTGAACCTTTCAGGTGCAGGGGAGTGCTTGCGGCAGACCTTGTTCAGGAGAGTAATCTTTCAATGATGGCTTATATAGGACAGAGGCAGTGGCTTAATAATTACGAATGGAAAGATAAGATAAAAGAGGGAACTACAGAAGATTTAATTCAGGTGCTTAATGAGATTGACAATGAAGTTAAGTATCAGGCAGAAGAAAGTATGCGTATGCTGATTGATGAACAAATGGACAGCAATAAGATATCTGGAAAGGTTCTTAATAAAGTTAATTATGTCAATGACTGGGCAGTAAGATTAAAAGAAGAACTTGGAAGAAAGCCGTCAGTTAAGGAAGTCGCAGAGCGTATGGGTGTATCTGAGGATATTGTAAGGGAAGCTGTATCATTATCTGCAGAGGCAATTGAAGACATAAGCGATGCCAAGACTAATAAAGATAATGATAAGTAAAATGGTAATTAAGTAATGTAATTATACATATGATAAAATGGTAAATAATTAATTATGATAAGCAGTATATTATAAAAGTAATTAATTAAGATAGGTAATAAATATTAGAATTTTTTAATTAAAATTACATATATTATATTGTATCTAAGAGATTTATGTAGTAGAATAATTATAGTTGATAAGAAGAACAATTTAATAATTCCTGGGGCGTGCGAGAACCTCACTTATTTTGATCCTACATTTCATCGACGGGATTCCTATATCTCCATTCTAATGTCGGGCCTCCTCTGAGTGGATGGCAGCGGTATGGATGCGGTAACCCACCTAGCATTGCTAGGAGTCGAAAACGTGGGGAACGGCGCTTTGGGATAATTGTGTTAAGTTACTATGAAGACAATCTTGTTTTCATAGTTTTTTTATTTAACAGGAAATTCCATCAGAATTTCCTGTTAAATAAAAAGCCCTTAGCGAAGATTCACACTTACACGAAGATGTAGTCTGCCGCAGATGACCGCATTCAGTACAGGAATGTGCTTTGCACATTCTTCTTTATGTAGTAATAATCAGTGACTTTCAAGAATATATATAATTGATGCTGTACAGGCATAATATATTTGAGAGGTTAGGTTGATATGGTAAAGACCGTAATAATCAGAAAACGGACAATATTTATATATGGATTATTAGTGCTGGTACTGGCAATAGGTGTTGTTGTGCTGGAAACATTTATTAATAAATCCAATAATGACGAATACATAACTTATGCACAGGCGGCAAAGATGATTGCTTATGCCAATGTAGATGATACGCAGGCATTTGAAACAGGAGAAGTGTGGTACAAGCCATATATTGAATATGTCAATATTAATGGATATATGCAGTGTGAAGAGGCTGACGATTATATTATGATGAAAGATGTATACATACTTTCAAAGAAACTTAATGCAGGTGATACAACATTTGAGAGCATTGGAATACAATCACTTAGCCAGTTAAACAATAATAACAGAGTTGTGACTAAGCAGGAATTTATAGATTATTACATATTGCTTCTGCCGTATTGCAGTAGCGGGCAGGAGGTTGAGAGAGTTGAACTTGGAATTGCTGGAACACCTGCGGAGCTTAATGTTAGTGAGTGGGAAATGTATACAACTAAGGGAAAGTATATATTTGACGGAATAATTGCAACACCTTATATAGACAGGCAGGTATTGGCAATAGTAAGGGATAACCGTTTATTGTGTATTGAAAGAAAAATATCTGACGAGGTTGATTACAGTAATGTGTGGCTTAAATATGACAATAACGGAATGTTATATGTGAATTTCTATGGAGTTGAGAAAAAGCTTAAGATAGGCAGGGTTAATGATGACATAGATAATACGCTTGCTGACATTCATCTGAGTAAGGGAAAGGTGAAGAATATATCTGTCAAAAAGGATATTATCAAAGGAAAAGTCCTCTCTGTAACTAATGAATATGTAGAGATAGATGGGTATGGAAAAGTTCCGTTAGA
This sequence comes from Lachnospira sp. CLA-JM-H23, assembly GCF_040096425.1. NCBI lineage: Bacteria > Bacillati > Bacillota > Clostridia > Lachnospirales > Lachnospiraceae > Lachnospira > Lachnospira sp. CLA-JM-H23. The sequence continues at coordinate 14,352 of NZ_JBBMET010000009.1, read as the reverse complement.
TGAACAATTTATAATATATGATAATGTATCAGATGTGAAAACGCATAATTATGATGAGATTATAGTCGGTTATTCACTCCAGCGTTTTATAGTTGCTAATGGAAAGGTATGTGGGGCAATTATTGGGGAAGAATTAAAGCATGATAATATAAGGGTTATGTTAAAGACAACAGGTTACAAGGATTTATTTCATAACAGTGTGTCGCTGTCATCAGATAGTATAATACATATAACCTGTGCAGATGTACAATGGGATATTGCGGCAGGTGAAAGCTTTGATATAGACAGCAATGATGAAAGATTAGCCACGGGGCGTATTGTGCTTAGTACTGATGATGGAAGCATAACGATTAATTCTATTAAGAGAAGTCAGGGAAATCCGTCCTATAAGGGTAATATAGAGCTTGCCTTATATGATGAGGGTATTGCGGTGATTAATGAAATTGATATCGAAGATTATTTAAAAAAAGTTGTGCCTAGCGAAATGCCTGTGTCATTTGGCGTTAATGCCTTAAAATGTCAGGCTGTATGTGCAAGAAGCTATGCATATACACAGCTTACGAATAATTATTACAGTGAGTATGGTGCACACATAGATGATAGTGTGTCGTTTCAGGTATACAATAATACATATGACAGTGCAGAGGCTGATGAGGCGGTTATTGCTACGGCTGGAATGGTCGCTGTATACAATGGTGAACTTGTAAAGACTTATTATTATTCGACTTCCTGCGGTTATACAGCTGATGTGTGTGCGTGGGGGAGTGATGAGGATAATTATCCGCAATATGCTTCTGTAAGGGCAGGAACATCTGATTATAATGCTGATATTAAGTCGGAAAAGACATTTGAGCAGTTTATAACGGCCAAAGATAGCAGTGATTATGACAGTGAAGCAGATATGTACCGTTGGAAGACCGTCATAGGTATAAGTGAGCTTACGGCACATTTTAATTCACTTATAGGAAGTTATTTAAGAAAGAACGGCTCGGTATATATATTAGAAAATGGAGAGCCGTCCGATAAAGTGGTTAATGATATAGGAAATATTGCAGGCATTAAAGTGATAGAACGTGGCTGTGGCGGAGTTGTAGCTGCACTTATGGTAGAAGGCAGTAAGGAAACCTGTATTGTCAAAGGAGAAAATGCAGTAAGAAGCCTTATGGGTAATAATAAATGTGCAATAATAACTCAGAGCAGGGAGATATATAATGATATTCTTCCGAGTGCTTTCTGTATATTCAAACCAGTATATGATAATGGCACGCTTGTATCATACGAAATAACAGGCGGCGGCTACGGACACGGAATTGGAATGAGCCAGAATGCGGTTAAGAAAATGTCAGAAACTATGGATTATACAGATATTTTAAAATTCTTCTATAACAATATAGAGATTAAGAATATAAATGATTAGTGCTTGTAAAATGGATTAAAATAATCTGATAGAGATATAAAAATAGGACTGTTGCAGTGATGCTCCCGTTGTATAACGGAAGGGCATTCAATGTGACAGTCCCGTTTGCTTACTATTTGTACTTATAAGTATGTCGATATTGCTGGTGTCTGTATATCCATTTATTTCAATAATAAATATAGCTTTATTGTTTAGCAGCATTGACGACTGCTTTCTTAGCTTTTTTTGAATGCTTTGAAATACGCCAAGGTCTTAGTATATTCTTCTCGATAAGGGAATTGAACTCAGCACCGAGAAATAATATAAGAATACATATATACATCCATATAAGAAGAAGCATAAAAGTTGTAAGACTTCCATAAGTATATGAGTAGTGTGTCATATATGTAATGTATAATGAGTAAAGTTCAGAGAACAGATACCATCCAATACTTGCAAGAAAAGCACCTGGAATTTCTTCTAAAGGACGTTTTTTAATTGTAGGTATGAACGAATACATTACAGTGAAGAATATTGTAAGCAGAGTAGGAACAAGAAATAACCTGTTGCTGAATATTGCGTTAATAATTGTAATATCAATTGAAAATGCACTAAGATGTCGTTCAATAAATGCTGAAAGGTGTTCGCCAAATACGATTATGACAAGGCTTGTTGCAATTGATAATAGCAGTATTAAAGCATATATGCTTGAAAATAATCTCTGTATTAGCCAGCTTCTTTTAAGCTCGTAATTGTTAATACGGTTAAGGCAGGTCTTTATTGTCATAAAGCCTTTGCCAGCTGACCATATTAAGCCGATAGCAGTTACCGACAGAATTGTTATTGATGAAGAATTCTCAATATCAACTATTATGTTTAGTAACAGACCGTGGAATTCTGTAGGAATTATATTCTCAAAAAGATTCATAAGGTCGGTTGAAGTTACTGGGAAATAATGTATTATGCTTATTAGTGCAAGTACGAATGGCATAAAGCTTAAAAGCAGATAGTAGCAGGTCTGTGCTGCATATTCAGTAAGCCGGTCTTTGGTGATTTTGTTGTAAGCTTCCTGACAGGTGAAAATCACACGGGCAATTTTCATGCTGTTTCTCCTCTCTAAAAATTTTAATAAAATATTTGAAAAAACCTCGGTATATACAGTGCTTTTGTAAGTTACAAGTTTGTGCTTGCCACAAACTTGATATTTGAAAAAACCTCGGTATACACAGTGCTTTTGAAAGTCACAAGTTTGTGCTTGCCACAAACTTGATATTTGAAAAAACCTCGGTATACACAGTGCTTTTGAAAGTCACAAGTTTGTGCTTGCCACAAACTTGATATTTGAAAAACTTAGGTATACACAGTGCTTTTGAAAGTCACAAGTTTGTGCTTGTCACAAACTTGATATTTGAAAAAACTTAGATGTAAGGTTTTTTCAAATTATTATATGTTATTTTCCCACAATTATCAATAAGTTAATAACTTGCATTACTATTATATTTTATGTACAATATATAAGTTAATGAATAAAATCAGGTTAAGTGTAACCTGTTAATGAAAGGTAGGCTTGCTTATAATGGGGATTAGTGTAAAGCTTCAGGCTTTTGAAGGTCCGTTAGATCTTTTACTGCATCTTATAGATAAGAATAAAGTTAATATATATGATATTCCAATAGCTGATATAACAGAGCAGTATATGGAATATGTCAATAAAATGCAGGAGGAAGACTTAAATGTAGTAAGCGAATTCCTTGTTATGGCGGCTACACTGCTTGATATAAAATGCCGTATGCTTCTTCCAAAGGAAGTTGATGAGGAAGGTAATGAGCAGGATCCAAGAGCAGAGCTTGTCGAAAAGCTGTTAGAATACAAGCTTTATAAGGCAATGGCAGAAGAGCTTAAAGATAAGCAGATGGATGCCACAAAGCTTTATTATAGAAAGCCTGATATTCCTAAAGAGATCAGTGAATATGTGCCAGAGGTTGATATAAAAGATGTCATAGGAGATACCGATCTTTTAAAGCTTAATGCAATATTTTCAGACGTAATGAGAAGAAAAGATGAAAAGGTTGACCCAATAAGAAGCAAGTTCGGTAAGATAGAGAAAGAAGAAGTTACTATGTCAGAAAAGCTTGTTGATATTAAGGCGTTTATGATGGAACATAGGACATTCAGTTTCAGGGAACTTCTTATGAAGGGGGCTTCAAAGGTTGCGGTTATTGTTACATTTCTTGTTGTATTAGAGCTTATTAAGACAGGATTTGTTATTGTAGAGCAAGAGGGGACTTGCGAGGAAATATATATAACAGTGACGAAGGATCCGGAACTTATAGAAGGAATTACCGAAGAATAATTAATAATACAGCAATGCTTTATAAGTTTTAAAAGCATATATGTATATGACACAGTAAGTGTGTATTAATTCTGTTAATTAAAGCAGGATAAGAATGGAGTGCAGAATGAGTATAGAAAAGACAGAAGCGGCAATAGAAGCTATACTATTTACTATGGGTGAATCAGTAGAAGCAGAAAAGATTGCAGTGGCTATAGAACACGATGTCGATACAACAGTCAAGATTATCCATAATATGATGGATAAATATGAAAATGAAGACAGAGGTATCAAGATAATTGAATTAGAGGGAAGCTTCCAATTATGTACCAAAGAAGAATATTACGACAATCTTATTAGAATATGCAGTCAGCCAAGACGATATACATTGACAGATGCAGCACTTGAAACGCTCTCAATAATAGCGTACAAGCAGCCGGTTACCAAGATAGAGATAGAAAAGATAAGAGGTGTTAATTCAGACAGGTCAGTTAATAAGCTTGTTGAATTAGAACTTGTTAAAGAAGTTGGAAGACTTGATGCACCGGGAAGACCGATGCTTTTTGGAACAACTGAAGAATTCCTTAGAACATTTGGTGTAGGTTCTATTGACGAACTGCCGGTTATAAGCGAGGATATGGTTGAACAGTACAAGGAAGAGGCTGAATATGAAATAGCAAGCGAATTAAAAGAAGAAGCTATGAATGAGGAACAGCTTACACTGGACATATAATCAGCCGGACATTTATGTATAGATGGTTAGAATATAATGAGTTCACCTGATACAAGTAGTTATCTGAAACAGTGGGCAGAAATGAGGTATATTATGGAAAGAGCAAATGCGTGGAATAAGTATGATTCTAAAAAGAAAGCAGAAGTATTTGATTTTGCGGAACAGTACAGACAGTTCATCTCAAAATGCAAGACAGAAAGAGAATGTGTAAAGGAAGGCGTTAGGCTTTTAAAGGAAGCTGGCTATGCGGACTTAAAAGACGTTATTGCTGATAACAGGACATTAAAAGCTGGCGATAAAGTGTATGCTGTCAATATGAATAAGGCACTTGTTGCGTTTAATATAGGTGAAGAACCTATAAGTGCAGGAATGAACATACTCGGAGCACATATAGACTCACCAAGACTTGATATAAAGCAGAACCCTCTCTATGAAGAAACAGGACTTGTTCTTCTTGATACACATTATTATGGTGGTATTAAGAAATACCAGTGGGTCGCAATTCCACTTGCCATTCACGGAGTTGTTGCATTAAAGAATGGAACAACAGTAGAGATTGTAATTGGTGAGGATATGTCTGATACAGTAGTTGGTGTATCTGACCTTCTTATACATCTTGCTTCGGAGCAGATGGAAAAGAAAGGCACAAAGGTTGTTGAGGGTGAAGCACTTGATATTCTTGTTGGAAGTATGCCACAGGAGAAGGAAGAATGCGATAAGGAAGCTAAAGATGCTGTTAAGAAGAATATACTTGCAATATTAAAGGATAAGTATGGAATAGAGGAAGAAGATTTCTTATCAGCAGAATTAGAAGCTGTTCCAGCAGGTCCTGCAAGAGATTATGGAATAGACAGAAGTATGATAATGGGCTATGGACACGATGACAGAGTGTGTGCATATCCATCACTTATAGCACTTATTAATTCAAGTGAAGTTAAGAGAACAGGTGTATGTATTCTTGTTGATAAAGAGGAAATTGGAAGCGTTGGTGCTACAGGAATGCAGTCAAGATTTTTTGAAAATATGGTTGCAGAAGTTATGGACAGATGTGGAAATTATTCTGAGCTTGGATTAAGAAGAGCACTTGCTAATTCTTATATGTTATCATCAGATGTAAGTGCGGCATATGACCCTAACTATGCGAGTGTATTTGAGAAGAAAAATGCAGCTTATTTTGGCAAAGGCATGGTGTTTAATAAATACACAGGTGCAAGAGGCAAGAGCGGCTCTAATGATGCATCAGCAGAATTTGTAGGAAAGTTAAGAAAGGTTATGGATGATGCAGATGTATCATTCCAGACAGCTGAACTTGGCAAGGTAGACATCGGCGGTGGTGGAACAATAGCTTATATATTAGCTAATCTTGATATGAATGTAATTGACAGTGGCATTGCTGTACAGAATATGCACGCGCCATATGAAGTTATAAGCAAAGCAGATTTGTATGAAACATTAAAGGGTTATGAGGCATTTTTAAAAAATGCTTAATAATACAATAATGCAAAAGTGATTATATAATATTTGCAAAATATTAATATTTGGAAGGATGACATATATATGAAATGGAATAGATATTCAATTAAGACAACAACACAGGCTGTTGATTTAATAAGCAGTGCTCTTGATGATATAGGAATTGAGGGGATAGAGATACAGGACAATGTACAGCTTACACAAGAAGAAGCTAAGACAATGTTTGTTGATTTTATTCCTGAGCTGCCACCAGATGATGGAACAGCAGTTGTTAATTTTTATATTGATTCAGATGAGGACGATGGAACATTAGTTAAAAAGGCTGAGCAGGAAATTAAAGATTTAAGAATGTTTGTTGATATCGGTGAAGGAACAATAACAAGGTCTGAGACAGAAGATAAAGACTGGATTAATAACTGGAAGCAGTACTGGCATACATTTACAATCGGTAATCTTTATATTAAGCCAACCTGGGAAGAGATTACAGAGGAGATGAAAGGACATCCTGTCCTTAGCATTGATCCGGGAACTGCATTTGGAACAGGTTCACACGAAACAACAAGAATGGTTATTAAGCAGCTTGAAAAGTATGTTAAAAAAGGTGACAGAATACTTGATGTAGGCTGTGGAAGCGGAATACTTTCAGTAGTTGCCATTAAATATGGCGCGGAATATGCACTTGGTACAGATCTTGACCCTAATGCAATTATTGCCTCAGAAGAGAATTCAGTTCAGAATAATATAACTAAGGAGCAGTTTGAGGTTATTGAGGGTAATATAATTGATGATAAGAATATTAAGGATAGATGTGGATATGAATGTTATGATATAGTGTGTGCTAATATTCTTGCTGATGTATTAGAGCCATTATCAGTTAATATCCACGAGCATATGAAGCATGGAGCATATTTTATAACTTCTGGAATTATTAATACTAAAGAAGATGAAGTTGTTAATGCTTTCAAGAAGAATTCAGAGCTTGAGATAGTTGAGATTAACCACGATGGCGAATGGGTTAATGTAACAGCCAGAAGAAAGTAATAAATAGATAACGCGAAAGGATTACATATGTATCATTTTTTTGCAGAGCACGAGAATATATTTGACGATTACATTGATATTAAAGGCGGGGACGTTAATCATATTAAGAATGTACTGCGTTTAAAAAAGGGTGATGAGATACTTATAAGCAGTGGTGATAATTATGATTATAATTGTATTATTGATACAATAACCGATGATTATGTACGAAGCCTTATAACATCAGTTAATGAGAAAGGCAATGAACTTTCATCAAAGGTATATTTATTTCAGGGACTTCCTAAAGCTGATAAAATGGAACTTATTATACAGAAGATGATTGAGCTTGGCGTGTATGAGATTGTTCCTGTAGCAATGAAAAGAAGTGTTGTAAAGCTTGATGATAAGAAAGCAAAGAGCAAGGTTGCAAGATGGAATACAATAGCTGAAAGTGCTGCCAAACAGAGTAAAAGAAGTATTATGCCAAAGGTTAGTGATGTTGTAAGTTTTAAGCAGGCAGTTGCTATGGCTTCGGAATTAGATGTATTATTACTTCCTTATGAGTGTGCAGAAGGAATTGAACATACAAGACAGGTTATTGCTTCTATCGGGAAAGGAAAGAGCATAGGTATCTTTATTGGACCAGAGGGTGGCTTTGATAAAGATGAACTTGAGCTTGCAACTAATGCAGGAGCTGATATAATAACACTTGGCAGACGTATATTAAGAACCGAGACAGCAGGTCTTATGCTGATGTCGGTGCTTATGTACAATATGGAGGAATAATAATGCAGGCATATCTTGATAATTCAGCAACGACAAAGTGTGCACCTGAGGTTGTAGATGTGTGCGTAAAAGTTATGAGTGAAGATTATGGCAATCCATCATCAAAGCATATGAAGGGCGTTGAAGCTGAAAATTATATAAAAGAAGCAAAAGAAACAATAGCTAAGACTTTAAAGTGCCAGGAAAAGGAAATACTTTTCACATCAGGCGGAACAGAGTCTAACAATATGGCAATAATAGGAACTGCTATGGCTAATAAGAGAAAAGGCAATCACGTTATTGTGTCATCGGTAGAACATTCATCTGTAAAAGAGCCTTTTAACTTTCTTAGTGAGAATGGTTTCAGGGTAACATATCTTAAAGTTGACAGAAATGGAATTGTGGACCTTAATGACCTTAAGGAAGCGTTAGATGATGAAACAATTCTTGTATCAGTAATGTATGTCAATAATGAGATTGGTGCAGTTGAACCTATTGAAGAAATCGGACATATTGTAAAAAGCTACAATCCTGATATAGTGTTTCATGTAGATGCAATTCAGGCATATGGCAAATACAAAATAGTACCTAAGAAGTATAACATAGATTTATTATCTGTAAGTGGACATAAGATACACGGTCCAAAGGGAAGCGGATTTTTATATATTAAGGATAAGACAAGAATTAAACCTATAATATATGGCGGTGGACAGCAGAAGGGTATGCGTTCTGGAACAGAAAATGTACCAGCAATCGCAGGACTTTCGGCAGCAGTCAAGCTTATATATAATGACCAGTTTGAGGATAAGATTAATAATCTGTACGAGCTTAAAGACTATTTTATAGATGAACTTGAAAAGCTTGCTGATGTTGTTATTAATTCATATAAAGGCACAAAGTCAGCACCACAGATTGTAAGCGTAAGCTTCAGGGGTGTAAGGGCAGAGGTGCTGCTTCACGCACTTGAGGATAAGAATATATATGTATCCTCAGGTTCAGCCTGTTCTTCTAACAAGCCGGGCTTAAGCAATACGCTTGTTGCGATAGGTCTTGATAATGACCTGCTTGACAGCACATTAAGATTCAGCTTCTGTTATAATACAACTAAGGAAGAACTTGACTATGCAGTCAGTGCATTAAAAGAACTTCTTCCTGTGTTAAGAAAGTATACAAGACATTAATAATATAATTAAAATTGAATGGAGATAAAAGATGTATAAAGCATTTTTGATTAAATATGGAGAGATAGGTGTAAAGGGTAAGAACAGATACCTTTTTGAAGATGCACTTGTAAGACAGATAAGATTTGCCCTTGAAAAGGTTGAGGGGGAATTCGTAGTATCAAAGGAAAATGGAAGAATATATGCTACAGCACAGACAGAATTTGACTATGATGAGGCTGTAGAAGCATTAAAGACTGTATTTGGAATAATTGGAATATGTCCAGTTGTGCAGATAGAAGATAATGGATTTGATGACCTTGCTGAACACGTTATTAAGTATATTGATGAGGCATATCCTGATAAGAATATTACATTTAAGGTAGATGCAAGAAGAGCAAGAAAGAACTACCCTATGAATTCTATGGAGATTAATATGGAGATGGGTGGAAGAATATTAGACGCATTCCCTGAGATGAAGGTAGATGTTCATAAGCCACAGGTGCTTTTACAGATTGAGATTAGAAAGCATATTAATATATATTCAATAGAAATTCCTGGACCAGGAGGAATGCCAATAGGAACTGCTGGTAAGGCAATGCTTTTATTATCAGGAGGAATTGACAGCCCTGTAGCTGGGTATATGGTTGCCAAGAGAGGTGTGCAGATAGAAGCTACATATTTCCATGCACCACCATATACAAGTGAGAGAGCTAAGCAGAAGGTAGTAGACCTTGCAAGACTTGTGTCTAAATATGCAGGTCCAATAACTCTTAATGTAGTTAATTTTACAGATATACAGCTTGCTATATATGAGAAGTGTCCTCACGATGAGCTTACAATCATTATGAGAAGATATATGATGAAGATTGCAGAAGAACTTGGCAAGGAAAGCAAATGTATGGGACTTGTTACAGGTGAGAGTATCGGACAGGTCGCAAGCCAGACTATGCAGAGCCTTTACTGTACTAATGAAGTATGTACAATGCCAGTATACAGACCGGTTATTGGTTTTGATAAGCAGGAGATTATTGATATATCAGAAAAGATAGGAACATATGAGACATCAATCCAGCCATTTGAGGACTGCTGTACAATATTTGTAGCTAAACATCCAGTTACAAAGCCTAATCTTAATATAATCAAACAGCACGAGCATAACCTTGATGATGTTATTGATGAGCTTATGAAGACAGCCATAGAAACTACAGAAAAGATAGTTGTTAAATAAAATGATGTAAATAATAACAGGGTGCCATACGAATTAACGTGTGACATCCTGTTATAGAATAATCATATTAAATTATCTGGCTGATTATACAATATATGGCTTTAATACAGCAAGAATTGTATCAATATCATTCTCAGCGTGAATATTTAAGTCGATAGGCTTTGATAAATCAAGGCTGAAAATACCCATAATAGACTTTGCATCAATTACATATCTTCCAGATACAAGGTCAAAGTCAACATCAAACTTTGTAATATCATTTACAAAGGATTTAACTTTATCGATTGAGTTTAATGAAATCTGTACAGTTTTCATTGGAATACCTCCCATAATATAATAATTTGCTTACTGAGTTAATTATAATATTTATGGGATTTATGTCAAGAACAAAGGAGGCCGATTTGAAAAAAGTTGCGATACACAACCTTGGTTGCAAGGTTAATTCATACGAAGCAGAGTCAATGGAGCTTATGCTTAAAAATGCAGGCTATGAAATAGTTCCATTTGATGAAGCGATAATTGCAGATGTATATATAATAAATACCTGTTCGGTTACTAATATAGCAGACAGAAAGTCCCGCCAGATGTTACACAAGGCTAAAAAGATGAATCCATCAGCAGTTGTAATAGCTGCCGGCTGTTATGTACAGGCAGATGAAGCAGGAGTTAAGAAAGATGAAGCTGTAGATATCGTGCTTGGCAACAATATGAAGATTAATATTGTTGATGTGCTTGAGCAGTATTTTAAGGATAATACAGCAGACGAATATGTGGTTGATATAAGCCACGATACAGAATATGAAGAATTAAAGATAGATAAAGTAAGTGAGCATACAAGGGCATACATTAAAATACAGGACGGATGTAACCAGTTCTGTTCATACTGCATTATTCCTTATACAAGAGGAAGAATAAGAAGCAGGGCGATTGAAGATGTTGTAGACGAAGTTAGAAGATTAGCTGACAATGGCTATAAGGAAGTTGTTCTTACCGGAATACATCTTTCTTCTTATGGCAGGGATACAGGTAAAGAGACATTGTTAGATGTTATAGAGGCGGTTAATTCAATTGACGGAATTGAAAGAATCAGACTTGGTTCATTAGAACCAAGAATTGTGACAGATGAATTTGTCAGCCGTATAAGCAGTATGAAAAAGCTTTGTCCACATTTTCACTTATCATTACAGAGCGGCTGTGATAAGACACTTAAGGCTATGAACAGAAAGTATGATACTGCTGAATACTTAAAGGGCTGTGAAATTCTTAGAAAATATTATGATAACCCAGCGATTACGACAGATGTTATTGTGGGCTTTCCTGGTGAGACAGAAGAAGACTTCAAGATTACGAAAGCATTTGTTGAGAAGGTGCATTTTTATGAAATGCACATATTTAAGTATTCAAGAAGAAAAGGCACAGTTGCAGATACTATGCCTGATCAGGTAGATGATAAGATTAAGACAGCAAGAAGTAATGAACTTATTGAACTTGCTAATGAAATGTCAGCACAGTACAGAAGTACATATGCAGATAGTGATTTGAGCGTGCTTATTGAAGAAAAGCAGAATATAGCTGGAAAAGAGTATTATACAGGCTATACACCTAATTATATAAGAGTTATGATTTCGGCAGAAGAATTTGATAAAGAAAATGTTTGCAGTAATTCAGGCAATGGTAATATAATTAATAATATATATACAGTGAAGGGCTGCGGTCTTGATAAAGAAAAGCTGCATATAATCGGAATGGAGAATTATAATGGCTGAATTAAAGTTAAGAAAGAATGAAAAAGGAATGATACTTGCAATTGATATGGGAAATACCAATATCGTTATTGGCTGTGTTGATGACAAGAAAGTATTATTTGAGGAAAGATTATCAACAGATTATTCAAAGACAGAATTGGAATACGCCATAGGTTTTAAGACGGTGCTTGAAATATATAATATTAACTCAGATGACATAAAAGGAGCAATTATATCATCAGTTGTCCCGCAGCTTGTTAATATAATAAAAGCGGCAGTAGAAAAGACAGTTGGAATTACACCGCTTATGGTCGGACCTGGAATAAAGACAGGTCTTAACATTCTTATGGATCAGCCAAGACAGGTTGGAACAGATATGATAGTTGATGCAGTTGCTACACTTAATGGCTACGGTGCACCAGCCATAATTATAGATATGGGAACAGCGACAACTATAAGTGTTGTAGATGAGAAAGAGAATTATATAGGTGGAGTTATACTTCCGGGAATACGTGTGTCAGTTGATTCGTTAGTATCAAGAACAGCACAGCTTCCAAGAATAAGCCTTGATACACCAAAGAGTGTTATGGGTAAGAATACTATTGATTGTATGAAGAGTGGAGTTATATATGGCAATGCTTCGTGCATAGATGGTATGCTTGACAGAATTATAGAAGCTAATGGTTTTGGGGTTAATGGAAAGCCAGAAGCGAAAGTTATAGCTACAGGTGGACTTGCAAAGGTTATAGTTCCTCACTGTAAGCATAATATACACATAGATGCGGAATTATTGCTTAAGGGTCTTAGAATTATATATGATAAGAATGTGGAGGGTAATTAAATGCTTAAAGGTAAAAATGTACTGCTTTGTGTTACAGGAAGCATAGCGGCTTATAAAATTGCAGAGCTTGCAAGCAGACTTGTTAAGCTTCATTGTAATGTTGATGTTATAATGACTAAAAATGCTACGAATTTTATCAATCCTATAACATTTGAAACACTTACAGGCAATAAGTGCATAGTAGATACATTTGACAGGAATTTTCAATTTAATGTTGAACACGTTTCGCTGGCTAAGAAAGCAGACTGCGTTATGATAGCACCAGCCTCAGCTAATATAATAGGCAAGATAGCTAATGGGATAGCAGATGATATGCTTACAACAACTGTAATGGCTTGCAAATGCAAAGTTATGATATCGCCTGCTATGAATACTAATATGTATGATAATCCTATTGTGCAGGATAATATCGCCAGGTTAAGAAGATTTGGATATGAAGTTATTGAGCCAGATAGCGGTTATCTTGCGTGTGGTGACACTGGAAGGGGCAAAATGCCATCGCCAGAAAGTCTTTTATGGTACATTTTAAAGGAAACAGCATATGAAAAGGATATGAAGGGCATTAAGCTTTGTGTAACAGCAGGTCCTACAAGAGAAGCAATAGACCCTGTAAGATTTATCTCTAATAATTCTACAGGGAAAATGGGCTATGCAATAGCCAGAATGGCAATGCTTCGTGGAGCAGATGTTACACTTGTATCAGGAAAGGTTGATGTTCCACCAGTTCCATTTGTTAATATTATAAATGTTATATCAGCACAGGATATGTATGATGCTGTCACCGAAGAAGCAAAGAATTCAGATATTATAATTAAAGCCGCCGCAGTAGCGGACTATACACCTTTAAATGTAAGCGATAATAAGATAAAGAAAAAAGACGGCGATATGTCAATTGCCCTTAAACGCACAAAGGATATAATAGGAACGCTTGGAGAACATAAAAAAGAGGGACAGTTCATATGTGGATTTTCTATGGAAACAGAAAATGTAATTGCCAATTCCAAGGATAAGCTTATTAAGAAGAATATGGATATGATAGTTGCTAATAATGTAAAGGTAGCCGGGGCAGGCTTCGGAACAGACACTAATGTTGTAACTATAATTACCGGGGAAGATAATATTGAACTGCCTATGATGTCTAAAGAAGATGTTGCTTCAAAGATACTTGACTTTATAATGGCAAAGCGTAGGTAAGATATTGGCACGTTAATATATAATGTATGTAATAAAAGTACATATTATAATAATTGATTTATATAAGGTTTAGTTTAAGACAGAAATTCAGTGACTTAAAATTGCAATTTGTTAATTTGAAGTCACTGAATTTTATAGCGGAAATAGTGTGGATTTATGTTTGTATACAGATATATGCCCCAAATTTATAAAAAAGTTTGGTGGTACAAATCCAGTAAATATAAGACTTTACGAATGTTTATAATAGATTTGGCGAAAAAAATCAAAAAAAGTTGAAAAAAGATGTTGACATATGTGAGAGGTGGTGATATTATAATCAAGTCGCCGCGAGAGATGAGCGACACAAAAGCTTCTCAAGCACAGATGAATACTGGATTTGAGAGCGATGAACTTTGATAACTGAACAGAAAGACAACCTTGAAAATTCTTTTTAGAATTTCGAGATGAGTACAGAATTCAATA